>NZ_JBHWCL010000119.1:0-30938 GCF_042735125.1 Kitasatospora sp. NPDC059599
CGCTGCGAGCCGCCGATGCCGGGGATGACGCCGAGCTTGATCTCCGGCTGCCCGAACTTCGCGGTGTCCGCCGCCAGCAGGACGTCGCACATCATAGCCAGCTCGCAGCCGCCACCCAGCGCATAGCCGGCGACGGCGGCGACGACGGGCTTGCGCAGGGCGGCGAAGCGGTCCCAGGCGGCGAACCAGTCGCCGAGGTAGGCGTCGACGAAGTCGAGGGACTGCATCTCCTTGATGTCGGCGCCGGCCGCGAAGGCCTTCTCCGAACCGGTGACCACCAGGCAGCCGATATCCGGGTCCCGGTCGAACTCCGTTGCTGCGGCGACGACTTCGTTCATCAGGAGGGTGTTCAGCGCGTTCAGTGCCTTCGGGCGGTCGAGCGTGATCAGCCCGACCCGTCCCCGGCGCTCGACCAGGATCGTCTCGTACGTCATGCGGTGTCCTTCCTGAGGGTGGTGATGATGGCCGAGAAGTCCAGACCGCCGGCCCCGTCCTGGGCGAAGGCGGCGAACAACTCGGATGCCCGTCGGCCCAGCTCCGCCGGAACGGCGGAGGCGGCGGCCGCGTCGGCGGCGAGCCCGAGATCCTTGGCCATCAGCGCGGCGGCGAACCCGGCCGCGTAATCGCGGTTGGCCGGGCTGGTCGGGACCGGGCCGGGCACCGGACAGTTGCCGGTCAATGCCCAGCACTGGCCGGAAGCGGTGGAGGCCACGTCGTAGAGCACCTGGTGGCTGAGACCGAGGCTCTCCCCCAGGACGAAGGCCTCGCTGACCGCGATCATGGAGACGCCGAGGATCATGTTGTTGCAGATCTTGGCGGCCTGCCCGGCTCCGGACGCCCCGCAGTGGACCACCCGGCGGCCCATGGCCGCGAGCACCGGTTCGACCTCGGCGAAGTCGACGTCCTCGGCACCGACCATGAAGGTCAGGCTTGCCGCTTCGGCCCCCGCCACACCGCCGGAGACCGGGGCATCGACGGCCCGGTGCCCGGCGACCCGGGCGAGGTCGGCGGCCACCCGGGCGTCCCCGACCGCGATGGTGGAGCAGTCGATGAACAGCGCACCGGATGCCGCCTCGGTCAACTCACCGTAGGAGTCGAGGACATGGCGTCCGGTCGGCAGCATGGTGAGCACCACGTCGGCATCGCCGGCCGCTTCGGCGGCGGAGACCGCGATCATCACTCCCTGCGCTGCGGCTTGCTCCCGGGCCGGGGCCGCGAGGTCGTAACCGGTCACCCGGTGCCCGGCCCTGACCAGGTTGGCGGCCATCGGGCCGCCCATGGTGCCCAGTCCGATGAATCCGACGGTGAGGGTCACCAGCGCTCCAGGGGTGTGGTGGTGGCGAGGCCGAGCTCCCCCGCGCCGCGCGGCGCGAAGTAGCGGGCCACGGCGGCGGGTTCGACGGCGCCCAGGGTGGCCGGGCTCCACTGTGGCGAACGGTCCTTGTCGATCACCTGGGCCCGGATCCCCTCGGCGAGGTCCGCTGTGGAGAGCGCCGCGCAGGAGGTGCGGTACTCCTGGTCCAGGACGGCCTCCAGCGGGCCGAGGGCGCGGGCCCGGCGCAGCGCCGTCAGCGTCGCCTTCACCGCGGTCGGGGAGTTGGCGGTGATCCGGTCGGCGGCCTTCTTCGCCTCGGGTTCGCCGCTGGCGCGCAGCCGGTCCAGGATCTCCTCGACCGTACCGGCCGCGTAGCAGGCGTCGATCCACCCGCGTTGGTCGGCCAGCGAACCGGTCGGCGCGGGCTCGACGTGCCGTTCGAGGGCGTCGTGGACGGGCAGTTCGGCGAGGTCGTCCAGCAGCGCGGGCACCCGCTCGGCGGGCAGGAAGTGGTCGGCGAGGCCGCACAGCAACGCGTCGCCGGCGCCCACGGAGCCCGCGGTGAGGGCGAGGTGGGTGCCCAGCTCGCCCGGCGCGAGGGCGAGCAGGTAGGTGCCGCCCACGTCCGGGACGAAGCCGATGCCGGCCTCGGGCATGGCGACACGCGTGCTCTCGGTGACGATCCGGACGTTCCCGTGGGCGGAGACGCCGACGCCGCCGCCCATCACGATGCCGCTCATGAGCGCGACGTAGGGTTTGGGGTAGCGGGCGATCCGGGCGTTGAGGCGGTACTCGTCGCGCCAGAACTCCTCGACGGCGCCCGGGTCGCCGCCGGTGGCGGCGCGGTGGATGGCGACGATGTCGCCGCCCGCGCAGAAGGCCCGGTCGCCGGCGCCGGTGACGACCACGGTGTCGACCCGGTCGTCGTCCTCCCAGGTGTCCAGGGCGTCGGAGATCGTCCGCACCATGCCGTGGGTGAGGGCGTTCAGGGCAGCCGGCCGGTTGAGGACGATCAGTCCGGCCCGGCCCTCCCGCTGGAGGATGACCTCGTCGAGGTCGGTGCCGGCCATCACGCGGCTCCGGTCAGGCCGCGGGCGACGATGACGCGCATGATCTCGTTGGTCCCTTCCAGGATCTGGTGCACCCGCAGGTCGCGGACGATCTTCTCGATGCCGTAGTCGGCCAGGTAGCCGTAACCGCCGTGCAGCTGGAGGGCCTGGTTGGCCACCTCGAAGCCGGTGTCGGTGGCGTAGCGCTTGGCCATCGCGCACAGCTGCGGCGCCCGGGGGTCGCCCCGGTCCAGCGCGCCGGCGGCCCGCCACAGCAGTGCCCGGGCGGCCTCCAACTCCGTTGCCATGTCGGCGAGTCGGAACTGCAGGGCCTGGGCGTGCAGCAGCCGGGTGCCGAACGCCTCGCGGTCCGCGAGGTAGCCGGTGGCCCGCTCCAGCGCGTCCTGCGCGCCGCCGAGGGAGCAGGCGGCGATGCCGAGGCGGCCGCCGTTGAGCCCGGTCATGGCGATCCGGAAGCCCTCGCCCTCGCCGCCGAGCAGGCGGTCGGCGGGCAGCCGGACCCCGTCCAGCAGCACCTGGCGGGTCGGCTGGGCGTTCCAGCCCATCTTCCGCTCGTTCGGCCCGAAGGAGACCCCGGGGTCGTCCCGTTCGACGACGAACGCGGACACCCCGCCGGGCCCCGGCCCTCCGGTACGGGCCATCACCAGGTAGACCTCGGCGACCCCGGCCCCGGAGATGAACTGCTTGACGCCGTCCAGCACCCAGTGGTCGCCGTCGCGCACGGCCCGGGTGGTGATCGCGGCCGCGTCGGAGCCGGCACCGGGTTCGGTCAGGCAGTAGCTGGCTGGGGTCCCCATCGAGCAGAGACCCGTCAGCCACCGGCCGCGCTGGACGTCGTCGCCGTAGCGGTCGACCATCCAGGCGACCATGTTGTGGATCGACAGGTAGGCGGCGATCGACGGGCAGCCGGTCGCCAGCGCCTCGAACACGAGCACGCCGTCGGCGCGGGTGAGTCCGGAGCCGCCGGACTCCTCCCGGACGTACACGCCGGCCAGGCCCAGGTCGGCGGCCTTGCGCAGCACGTCCAGCGGGAAGTGCTTGGCCTGGTCCCACTCGACCGCGTTCGGCGCCAGGTGCTCCCGGGCGAAGGCCCGGGTGGTCTCGGCGACGGCGCGCTGGTCCTCGGTGAGGTCGTTCATCGCGCTCATCCCATCGTCGGCATCGTGAAACTCGCGCCCTCCTTGACCCCGGAGGGCCAGCGCGAGGTGACGGTGCGGGTGCGGGTGTAGAAGCGGATCGCGTCCGGGCCGTGCTGGTTGAGGTCGCCGAAGCCGGAGCGCTTCCAGCCGCCGAAGGTGTGGTACGCGATCGGCACCGGGATCGGCACGTTGACCCCGACCATGCCGGTGTTCACCCGGCGGGCGAAGTCCCGGGCGGTGTCGCCGTCCCGGGTGTAGATGGCCACGCCGTTGCCGTACTCGTGCTCGCTGGGCAGCCGCAGCGCCTCCTCGTAGTCCGCGGCACGCACCACGGTCAGCACCGGGCCGAAGATCTCCTCCCGGTAGATCCGCATGTCCGGCGTCACCCGGTCGAACAGCGAGGCACCGAGGAAGTAGCCGTCCTCGTGGCCCTCCAGGCGGAAGTCCCGTCCGTCCACGACGAGTTCGGCGCCCTCCCCGACCCCGAGGTCCAGGTAGCCACGGACCCGCTCCAGCGCGTCGGCGCCGACCAGCGGGCCGAAGTCCGCCGCCGGGTCGTCCGAGCGGCCGACCCTGAGCGCGGCGATCCGCTCGACCAGCTTCGCCACCAGGGCGTCCGCGGTCTCCTCCCCCACCGGGACGGCCACCGAGATCGCCATGCAGCGCTCGCCGGCCGAGCCGTACCCGGCGCCGACCAGCGCGTCGGCGGCCTGGTCGAGGTCGGCGTCCGGCATCACGATCATGTGGTTCTTGGCGCCGCCGAAGCACTGCGCCCGTTTGCCGTGCGCGGCGGCCGTCGCGTACACGTACTGGGCGATCGGCGTGGAACCGACGAAGCCGACGGCCTGCACCCGTGGATCCTCCAGCAGGGTGTCCACGGCCTCCTTGCCACCGTTGACCACGTTGAGCACGCCCGGCGGCAGCCCGGCCTCCAGGAACAGTTCGGCGAGGCGCAGCGGCACCGACGGGTCCCGCTCGGAGGGCTTGAGGACGAAGGCGTTGCCGCAGGCCAGCGCGGGCGCCGCCTTCCACAGCGGGATCATCGCCGGGAAGTTGAACGGCGTGATGCCGGCGACCACGCCGAGCGGCTGGCGCATCGAGTACACGTCGATGCCGGTGCCGGCGTTGTCGCTGAACTCGCCCTTCAGCAGGTGCGGGATCCCGGCGGCGAACTCCACCACCTCCAGACCGCGTTGGAGGTCACCGTGGGCGTCGGCCACCGTCTTGCCGTGCTCGGCGGAGAGCAGCCGGGCCAGCTCCTCCTTCTCCCGCTCGACGAGCTGCAGGAAGCGCAGCAGCACCCGCGCCCGCCGCTGCGGGTTCCAGGCCGCCCACGCGGGCTGGGCCTGCGCGGCGTCGGCGATCACCGCCTCGACCTCGGCGCGGTCGGCCAACGGCACCCGGGCCTGCACCCGGCCGGTGTTGGGGTCGTACACGTCGCCGTACCGCCCGGACGAGCCGGGTGTGCGCTTGCCGGCGACGAAGTGCGTCAGTTCACGGACCATCGGTTCCTTCTCTCGACATGGGTGGGGAGAGGAGGAATGGAGGGGGCACCGCCGACACCGGCGACCGCGCGCACGGTTGTGCGCCGGCACGGTGTACGGCAGTTGACGGACCGTCAGAAGCGGGGCGCCCTGACGGTCGGCAGCACGGCAGCGGCACGGGAGCCTCGTCGGCACCCGTACGGATCAGCAGCCCGAGTCATGCGTGTCGTCTCCATCCTCGTGGAAAACACGAACCACCCGCGGCCGGTATCCTGACTCCCGGATCCACGCCCGCCCCCGGGCCTTCCCGGCTGGCTGCCAGTGGCCGTCTACCTGCGAGGACGAACTCCCCGGTCACAGTGGCGGGACCGTGCCGGACTCACACCGGCTTCCCTGACACCGCGGACCTGCCCTCGACCATATAGTTGGACGTCCTAGTAAGTCCAGAGCCCCGGCCGCGCGCCGCGCCCGCCCACCTGCCCGGCCGCCCGGCCGCCCGGCCGCCCGCGCCCAGCCGCGCGGGAGACGCCACCTCCGCCGTCACCCGGCCGGACCGAACCGTCTCGAAACGCCGACGGCAGTGGCTCCCCGATCGCCCGACCGCGTGAACCGATCCGGACCGAAGGCTTGTCTTCCGCCCCCGTTCGGTCCCCGTCCGGGTGCCCGGGGCCGGTGTCCGCCGGAAGGTGAGCGCGTGGGGCGGAGCGGACACGGCGACAGAAACACGGAGACATGAGACTCATGAGGTTCGATCGCGGCAGGCGCCCACGCTCCTGGCGAGCGCGAGCAGGCCGAACCCTGGCCGTCCTCGGCCTGGTACTGACGGGAACGGGCATGGGCTTCCACCCGGCGCCGGCCTCCGCCCTTGTCACGGCGGACTTCCGCAGCACCTCGGTGGTCCTGACCAACAACAGCGACCTCCCGCTGATCCTGACCGACCACTACCTCCAGCACGGGTGCTGGGAGACCGAGCCACCGGCCCGGATCGAGCCGGGCAAGGTGGCGCTCTGGAAGTCGGTGTCCTGCGGGGCCGGAACGGGCACCGAGGGCTCGGCCTTCTACCGGATCGACAACGACAAGGGCCCCAACCTGCGCCTGCACTGGGACAACGCAGCCGTCGGCGGGCAGAGCTACGACGAGACGGTCCCGAACGGCTACGCGCTCTCCCGCGACGGCGGGGACGGCGACCACACCACCGTCAACTACGCCTTCGACTGCAACTCACGGATGTGCGACGGCATCCCCGACGACTGGAAGCTCCACGGCGTCGACATCGATCCGGGGGACGGCAGCCCGATGAAGCACATCGACCTGCCAGGCATGGGCGCCGACGTGAACCGGCCCGACATCTTCGTCCACCTCGACTGGATGGCGGACGACACTCCCGGCAACGTCCACAGCCACCAGCTGTCCGCCCAGGCGATCAAGAGGGTGGTCGACGCCTTCGCCAACGCGCCCTACCAGCGTCGAGGAGCCCCCGGACCGGGCATCAACCTGCACGTCGACGCCGGCCCGGACAGCATCCTCGACTTCTCCACCGGCCGGACCTGGGGAGCCCTGAGCCGGGCACGGCAGGTCGCCGAGGTCGACAACCTCGGCACGTTCAAAGGCGATTGCCCGAATCCGAGCAACCCGGACCCGGACAATGACGCGTGCAACTACGTGTGGGACGACTTCTACAAGATCAAGACGGCCTCCGGTGGCTTCGTCAGTGCCGGCCGTTCGCCGGTGTTCCACTACGCGCTCTCCGCTCACCTGCTCGCCCCCGGCAGCAGTTGGAACGGTTACGCTCCCCGCGGCGCCAGCGATTTCGTCCTCGCACTCGGCAACCAGCCGCACCACGTCGGCACCGAGGACGATCAAGCCGGCATCCTCATGCACGAACTCGGCCACAATCTGAGCCTGGATCACGGCGGAGGGGACGCCGTCAACTTCAAACCGCAGTACTTCAGCGTGATGAACTACTCGTACGGGTCGGGGATGACGAGCGGGCCCACCACGTACATCGACTACTCGCGGGTGGCGACCGGCCTCGACGAGAACCGGCTGGACGAGAACACCGTTCCTCCCACCGGAACCGTGCCCTACGGCATCCGTCGTTACTGCGCAGCGGTCAAGAAGTACGTCACCACCTCGACCAGCCTCAACTGGGTCGACTGGAACTGCGACGGCAACGTCGACCAGGTGCCCGTCCCCGCCGACATCGACGGCGACGGCGCGATGACCTCGCTCGCCGGATACGACGACTGGGCGCATCTGAAGCTGACCGGCGGAGCGATCGGCCATCCCGGCATGCCGCCGCTCCCGGAGCCGGAGGCGGTCCGCGAATTCGACGACAACGTGGCCCGGCTGATGCAACCGCCGGACACCACTGCCCCGGTCACCACCGCCACCGCCGATCCGCCCCCGAACGACGCCGGGTGGAACAACACCGACGTCACCGTCACCCTCGGCGCGACCGACGACATCAGCGGCACGGCCAGGACCGAGTACGACATCGACGGGAACGGCTGGACGGGTTATGCGGGCCCGATCCTCCTCAACACCCCGGGCAGCCACGTCCTGTCGTACCGCTCCATCGACCGGGCACAGAACATCGAGGACACCAAGACCCTTCCGGTCCGCATCGACCGGACACCACCGATCACCACGGCCACCATCAGCCCGAACCCCAACCCGGCCGGCTGGATCAACGCGGACGGCACCGTCACCCTCACCGCCACCGACGACCTCAGCGCAGTGGCGGGCATCACCTACAGCACGACGGGCGCCCAGGCGACGCCACTCACCACCGTCCCCGGCGACACCGTCAACCTGAAGATCGACCAGGAAGGCGAAACCGTCCTCACCTTCCACGCCACCGACCACGCCGGTAACGCCGAGACGGACAAGACCCTCACCGTCAGGCTCGACAGGACCCCACCCGTCTCCACGTTCACCACCGCGCCCGAGGCGATCTTCGTCGCCGTCCCCGCCGGCGGACCCCACGACGACCAGTACATCACCGGCACCGCCACCGACACCGGCTCGGGCGTCGACCACGTCGACCTCACCTTCACCTCACAGGTCCCCGGACCGACACTGGTCCAGCGGGCGGACCTCACCTGCACCGACACCGCGCACCACGACTGCACCTGGCGAGTGCGGCCGCCCTCCGGCCTCGGCATCTACCGCGCGACCTCCACCGCCACCGACACCGCGGGAAACGCCGAAACCCCGGGACCCGGGATCCACGTCATCGTCGTCCGCACGAATCCGTGAACCAGGACGGCTGCACCGCCTCGCGGGCCCATCGGTGTGAACTGAACGGATGACCTCGCCGCGGCGGTGGCCGGAAGCGGTGGGTCGGCCGGGAAGTACGGGGGAACGTGTCACGGCGGGAACGGACCGGTGTCATGATGTCCCGGCCATGTCTGCCCCGAGAACCGACACCACGTCCGCGCCCGTGCCCGTGCGGGCCGCCGCGCTCGACCTTCGCGTCGTGCGGGCCCTGCCCTTCGCGACGGTCTGCGTCGTGCTGGCCGCCGCCGGGCACGGGGTCGCGTCGGGTGGTGCGGTGCCGGCGGGGGCCTTGCTGCTCGGTTGGGCGCTCGTCGGTGCCGTGGCCGTGTTCGCGGCGCGGCGGGAGCGCTCGCTGCGGGCGATCGTCGGCGGGCTGGTCGCGGGCCAGGGCGGTCTGCACCTGCTCTTCCACGCCGCGCGGTGCGGGCGGCGGACGCCGACGGCTGCCGGGCCGGTCGGCCCGTCGCCGGTCTCGTCGATGGCGGGGATGCACGGCATGCCGAACATGGCGGGCATGCCGAAGGGCATGGCGGGCATGGCGGGCACGCCCAGGGCGCTGGTGGCGGCCGGTGGGCGGCCCGGTCTGCCGGCCGCGCACGTCGCGGCGGGAGGCGGCACCGCCCCGCACGCCGTCGTCGCTGCCGCGCACGTCTCCTTCTGGAGCCACTCCGCGATCCTCGGGCTGAGTCCCGCGATGCTCCTGGCGCACCTGGCGGCGACCGTCGCCGCGGGGTGGTGGCTGTGGCGGGGCGAGGTGGCCGTCTGGCGGCTGGTCCGGCTGACCGCCCGGACCGTCTCCGCGACGGTCCACGCCCGTACGGCGTCGCTGCGCGGGGCGCTGGCCCTGTTCGCGGTGCTGCGCGCAGGGGCGGGCGGCGGATCGCGGGCCGCCGCAACGCGTTTCGTGCCCGCCGACGGCCGGTGGTGGCTGCCGCGGTGGACGCCGCTGCGGCACGTGGTGATCAGGCGCGGTCCGCCGGCGGTGCCGGCCGTCTGACCGGTGCGGGAACGCCGCGCCCGGTCGCGGCCGTCCGCCGTCCTGATCGCCTCCGCGTGTTCCGCCTCCACGGGCAGCGGCGCCGGGTCCGCCCGCGTGCCCCGCCGCCCGTGTGCACGGCGTGCGCGCACCCCGGAACCGGAGAAAACCCACAGTCATGAGCCTGTCCCCGAAGAAGCGTCTCGCCGCCGCCTGCGCCCTGGGCGCCGCGGTCGTACTCGGCGCGGCCGCGCCGGCGTCCGCGCACGTCATCGTGCAGCCGTCCAGCGTGCCGAAGGACGCGACCGACCAGACCTTCGCGTTCCGCGTACCGAACGAGGACGACAAGAACAGCACGGTGAAGGTCGAGATCGACTTCCCGACCGACCACCCGATCCCGTCCGTCAAGGTCGCGCCGCTGCCGGGCTGGACCGACGCGATCCAGACCACGAAGCTGGCCACCCCGATCCACACCGACGACGGCGACATCACCGACGCCGTCTCCCAGGTCGTGTGGACCGGCGGCCAGATCACCCCCGGCCACTTCCAGGACTTCACCGTCGACCTCGGCGCGCTGCCCGACGGCACGGACAAGGTCGTGTTCAAGGCCCTGCAGACCTACGGCGACGGCACGGTGGCGCGCTGGATCGAGGAGCCGCAGGCCGGTCAGCCCGAACCGAAGAACCCGGCGCCGGTGCTCAAGCTGACCGCGCCCGCGGGCAGCTCCGATGCCGGCGCCCCGGCTCCGGCGGGCACCAAGGACACCGCGAACACCACGAGCACCGCGAAGGCGGACGGCAGCGACTCCACCGCCCGGGCGCTCGGCATCGCGGGCATCGTGGTCGGCGTCGTCGGCGCGGCGGTGGGCGCCGTGCTCGGCCGCCGTGGCCGTGGCACCGGTACGGGCGCCTCGGCGTAGCAGGTCCGGGGGTGGGGGGGGGGGCGGCGCCCCCGCCCCCCCCCCCCCCCCCCCCCAAAGCGTAAAGACCCCCCCCCCCCCCCGAAACAAAACACCCCCCCCCCCGCCCCCGCCCCCGCGGCGCGCCCCCCCCCGCCCCGCGCGCGGGGCCCGGTGGCGCCCCGCCCCCCCCACCCACCCCCGTCGCCCGCGACTTTCCGTTATCGCCGCCCGCCGCCCGGATCTCCTGAACAGCGCGGCCCGACCGGCGGGCCGAGAGGAGAACGGGCGAGGATGAACACCGGCAGCGAGCACGAGAAGTCGGCGTCCGCCGAGCAGGGGGCTCCCCCCGCGACCAAGCGCTGGGCGGGGCACCGCATCCTCTACGCCTGTTCGCTGGTCCTGGCGGTCGCTTCGATCGCCCTGCTCGCCCTGCCCGCGCGCGGGTCGTCACCGCACGCGGACCATGCCGGCCCGCCCGGCACGGCGCACGGCACGGAGCACGGCGTGACGGCGACGGCGCCCGGTGCGGCATCCTCCGGGATGCCGGGAATGGCAGGGATGCCCGGCATGGCCGGCATGCCAGCCGACGCGACCGGAGAGGGCCTCGCCACCGAACGCGACGGCTACCGCCTCGACTCCACGACCGGCACCCTGCCCGCCGTCCAGGCCGTCACCTACCCGTTCACCATCACCGGCCCGGACGGCCGCCCGGTCACCGACTTCGCCGAAGTCCAGACCAAGCAGCTGCACTTCTACGCGATCCGCTCCGACCTCACCGGGTACCAGCACCTGCACCCCACGATGGCCGCCGACGGCACCTGGACCGCCGGCCTCACCGCCCTCGAACCGGGCGACTGGCGCCTGTACGCCGCGTTCACACCGAACACCGGTCCCGGAAAGGGCCGGGAAACGGTCCTCAGCCGCACCGTGACCGTGCCCGGCCGGGCCGATGCCCAGCCGCTGCCCGCCCCGGCCGGCACCACCAGCGTCGACGGCTACACCGTCGCCGTCCAGGGGCAGCTCACCACCGGGACGCCCGCCCCGCTCACCGTCACCATCAGCAAGGACGGCCTGCCGGTGACCGACCTCCAGCCGTACCTCGACAGCTACGCCCACCTCAGCATCGTCCACGAGGGCGACCGGGCGCTGGCCCACCTCCACCCCTTCACCCCCGTCCAGGGCGACCACGGCGGGCCGACCCTGACCTTCTACGCCCTGCTCGGCGAAGCCGGGCACTGGCGGGCGTTCCTGCAGTTCCAGACCGACGGCACGGTCCACACGGCGGCGCTCACCGTCGACGTGGCCTGACGGGCCGGGGCGTTCGGGGCCGGGTCACGTCCGGAAGAGCGCGACCTTGAGCGCCCCGACACCGGCCGCGTCGGCGAAGACCGCGTAGGCGTCCTGCATCTCGCTCAGCCCGAAGCGGTGCGTGACCAGTCCGCCGACGTCCAGCCTGCCGACGGCGAGCAGGTCGAGCAGCAACGGGGTGCTGTCGGTGTCGACCAGGCCGGTGGTGACGGTGACGTCGCGGATCCACAGGTCCTCCAGGTGGAGTACCGCGGGCCTGCCGTGGACGCCCACGTTGGCCACCCGGCCGCCGGGGCGCACCAGTCGGGTGCAGAGTTCGAAGGATTCGGGGACGCCGACCGCCTCGATCGCGACGTCGACCCCGAGGCCGTCCCGGCTGAGCGCCCGGACGGCCTCCGGGGCGGCGTCGGCCACGGTGAGCGTGGTGTCGGCGCCGAGGCGCGCGGCGGCGTCGAGGCGGCTCCGCGCGAGGTCGATCACGATGACGCGGGAGGGGCTGAAGAGCCGGGCGGTGAGGATCGCGGCGAGGCCGATCGGCCCGGCGCCGACGATCGCGACGGTGTCGCCCGGCCCGACCCGGCCGTTGCGGACGCCGACCTCGAAGGCGGTGGGCAGGATGTCGGCGAACAGCAGGGCGTCCTCGTCCCGGACGGCGTCGGGCAGCTGGTGCAGCGAGGTGTCCGCGAAGGGGGTGCGGACGTACTCGGCCTGGCAGCCGTCGACGAGGTGGCCGAGGATCCAGCCGCCACCGCCGGTGCACTGGCCGTAGCTCGCAGCGCGGCAGTAGGCGCAGCGGCCGCACGCGGAGATGCAGGAGACGAGGACGCGGTCGCCGGCCGCGACGGCGCGCACGCCCGGTCCGGTATCGGTGACGGTGCCGACGGCCTCGTGGCCGAGGACGCGGCCGGCGGCGACCTCGGGGACGTCGCCCTTGAGGATGTGCAGGTCGGTGCCGCAGATGGTGACCGCGTCCACCCGGACGACGGCGTCCTCGGGGTCGCGGACGACCGGGTCGGGGACGTCGCCCCAGGCGCGGCGGCCGGGTCCGTGGTAGATGAGCGCTTTCATGCCGCGGTCGCTCCTCTCGGCGGGCGGGCGGACGGCGGGGCCGGGGCGGTCCCGCTCACACCACCGGTGTTCTCCAGCCTTGTCCGCGGCCGCGCCCGTCACCAGGGGCCCGGTGGGGTGCTCCCGGCGGGCCGTTCGGCCCCCTTCGCTCCCGGCTGCCGGGGGAGATCACGCCTAGTCTGGTCGCAGTGGGCCATCGGGGGCGAGCCAGGGAGGACGCCTTGGGCAGCGCGTCGGAGACCAGCACATCGGAGCCGGGCGCCTCGGAGACCAGCGCTTCGGACGTCGGCGCCTCGGCCACCGGCACGTCGGAGCCGGGCGCCCCCGTGCCGAAGCTCCGGCTGGACGAACTCCTGGACGAGCTCCAGGCCCGGCTGGACGCCGCCCGCGGCACCCGCGACCGGGTGCACAGCCTGCTGGAGGCGGTGCTGGCGGTCGGGCGGGACCTGGAACTGACCCAGGCCCTGCAGCACATCGTGGAGGCGGCGGTCACCCTGGTGGACGCCGAGTACGGCGCGCTCGGCGTGATCGGCGAGGACCAGCGGCTGTCGCAGTTCATCCCGGTCGGGGTCACCGACGACCGGGTCAAACTGATCGGTGACCTGCCGTCCGGGCACGGCATCCTCGGCGAGCTGATCCGCCACCCCGAGCCGCTGCGGCTCAGCCGGCTCTCCGACCACGCGGCCTCCTACGGGTTCCCGGCCAACCATCCGCCGATGCGCAGCTTCCTGGGGGTGCCGATCCGGATCCGGGACAGGGTCTTCGGCAACCTCTACCTGACCGAGAAGCGCGGCGGCGGGGAGTTCGACGCCGAGGACGAGTCCGTCCTCGCCACCCTCGCCGTCGCCGCCGGGGTCGCCATCGACAACGCCCGGCTCTACGCCCGGGCCCGGCAGCGGCAGCGCTGGCTGGAGGCGAGTGCCGAGGTGACCAGCAGCCTGCTGTCGGGCAGCGCGGAGCAGGAGGTGCTGGACCTGCTGCTCGTCCGCGCCTCCGAGATCGCCGGCGCGGACCTCGCCGTCGTCGCCCTGCCGCTGCCGGACACCACGGAGCTGGAGGTGCGCATCGCCGTCGGGCTGGGCGAGGACGCGCACCGCGGCTTGGTGCTGCCGGTCGAGGGCTCGTTCATGGGCGCGGCCTTCCGCATCGGCGGGCTCGTGGTGAGCCCCGACGTCCAGAAGGACCCGAGGATCACCGCCGGGCCGCCGCGCTGGAAGGGCCTGGGCCCGGCGGTCGCGGTGCCCGTCGGCACGGCCGATCGCGGGATCCGCGGCGTGCTGCTGCTGGCCCGGGCCTCCGGCGCGCCGCTGTTCGAGGAGGACGAGTCCGGGCCGCTGCTCGGCTTCGCGGGGCAGGCCGCGGTGGCGATGGAACTCGCCGAGCGGCGCCGGGACTCGGAGCGGTTCGCGCTGCTGCAGGAGCGCGACCGGATCGCCCGCGACCTGCACGACCTCGCCATCCAGCGGCTCTTCGCGACCGGGATGACCCTGCAGGGCGCGACCCGCTTCATCGAGCACCCCGAGGCGACCGACCGGGTGCTGCGGGCCATCGACGACCTGGACGAGACCGCCAAGACCATCCGCGCCACCATCTTCGGCCTGCGCCTGCGCGAGCGGGGGCCGGCCGCGTCCGGCCTGCGGGCCCGCGTCGTCGAGGTCGTGGACCGCGCCGCCCGTTCCCTGGGCTTCGCCCCGACCCTGCGGATGACCGGGCTGCTCGACGTCACGGTGCCCGCCGAGGTCGCGGACGCGGCGGTCGCCGTCCTGGAGGAGGCCCTGTCCAACGCCGCCCGCCACGCCGGGGCCGCAACGGTGAAGGTCACCGTGGCCGCCGGTGACGAGCTGGCCGTGACGGTCACCGACGACGGGGTGGGTCTCCCCGGGGGCGGCCGCCGCAGCGGCCTCGCCAACCTCGCCGATCGGGCCACCGCCCTGGGCGGCGCCTTCACCGCCCGCACCCGCCCCGAGGGCGGCACGGAACTGCACTGGCGGGTCCCGCTGCCCGCCGACTGAGCGACCGACCGGGAAACCGGCCGGGAAACCGACGGTTCGCGACGGCGTTCCCACGCCGCCGCGGCGGTCGGATCGGCCGCGCACGGCCCGGCCCCGCGACCTGACGAGGGACCACCGGTCGGGCGACGGCCCGCCGGCCGGCTACCGGCGGGGGCGGTCCAGGACGTCGCCGGGGGCCAGGCGGGGTGTCGGGGCGCCTTCGGGGCCGTAGCCGAGGCGGATCAGGATCTGGACGTAGCCGGGGCCGCGGTGCGGGTCCCGGGCCTCCCACCGCAGGTAGGGCCACTCCATGGCCTGGTGCAGCAGGGACGCCCGGACGCCGTGGACGGTCGCGGCGAGCAGCACGTGTTCCAGGGCGAGGCCGGCCCGCAGCCAGTCCTGCGGGGTGTCGTGCCCGGTGGCGAGGACGGCCAGGCGGGGCTCCGCCTCGAAGAGCGCGGGGGCGTGGTGTTCGGCGGCGTGGAGCGCGGCGAAGTCGCGCATCGGCAGGTGGCCGGCCGCGTCCTGGGGGCCGAGCGCGTCGACCGGGATGCCGTACGGCGGGGTCGGGCCGGTGCGGATCCAGTTGCGGCTCTCGGTGCGCTGCGCCTCGTCGGTGGTGTTGCGGCGCTCGGCCTCGGCGGTGAGGTGCAGCAGCCGGGCGGTCTCCTGGTGGTCGGGCAGGTGGAGCAGGGCATCCTCGGAGCGGGCGGCCGTGGCCAGTTCGTCGAGGACGGCTGGCGGGACCGGCTCGCCGGTGAACGGGGTGCGGATGGAGTGGCGGCGCCAGATCGCCCCGTACAGCTGCTCGGTGCCCGGGGCCGGCGCACCCGCCGGGGCGTCCAGCCGGACGGCGGCGAACAGGTCGGGTTCGGACGGGTCGGGCAGCAGGCGCACCTCGGGGGCCCAGCCGAGGTGACGGGCGGCGACGCGCAGGTTGAGGACGGCCGCACCGACGGAGATGTGCAGCGCCCGGCCCTGCGGGTCGGCGGCCGGGACGGCACGGCTGCGGTCGGCGCGGACCTCCACGGTCGAGGTGTCCGGCTGGAGCCGGAAGCGCCAGGGCTGGCTGTTGTGGATCGAGGGTGCCGCGACCGCCGCGGAGACGAGCTTCTCCAGCGCGGAGGCGTCGAGGGCGAGGGTGGGCATGGCCGCCTCCAGGGTGCGTGGTCCGCCGGGATCAGCCGGCGGCGGGCGGATCGCCGCCGCGCAGGGTGTGCGGTCGGGCGCGGTACTCGTCGGGGTCGATCTCGCCGCGGGCGAGGCGTTCGGCGAGCACCGGGTCCGGGGTGGGCCGCTGCGGTGGTGTCAGGCGCGGCACGGGGGCTGTCGGGCCGTGCGGGGCCGTCCGGCCCGGGTACCGGACGAGGGCGATCCCGCCGAAGACCACGAGTGCCCGGAAGAGCAGCATGCTCAGGGTCATCAGGCCGAGGCCCCGGCCGTTCGTGCCGCCGTCGTTCCGGAACATCATCGCCGTCTCCTCGGCCGTGGCGGGAGTTCGCTCACCTCCACCGTGCGGCCGGCGGCCCGGGTGCCGCTTGGGCCGTTCGGCACTACCTGCGGGCCCGCTCGGGCCCGGCCGCTTCCCACGGGGTGCTCAGGACGGGCGGTGGTGCTGCTGGTCGGGGTCCGCGTGGGCGGCGAGGACGGCGGCCTGGAGGCGGCGTTCGACGCCCAGTTTGGCGAGCAGCCGGGAGACGTGGTTCTTCACCGTCTTCTCGGCGAGGTAGAGCTCCTGGCCGATCTGGCGGTTCGTCTTGCCCTCCCCCACCAGGGCGAGGATCTCCCGTTCGCGCGGGGTGAGGCCGGCGAGCGCCGCGTCGGCGTCGCTCTCCTCGTGGTGGCGCAGGTTCTCCATGAGCCTGCGGGTGGTGGCCGGGTCGAGCATGGACTGCCCGGAGGCGACCGTGCGGACCGCGCTGACCACGTCGGCGCCCTTGACCTCCTTGAGGACGTACCCGGCCGCGCCGGCCATGATCGCGTCGAGCAGGGCGTCGTCGTCGTCGAAGGACGTCAGCATCAGGCAGACCAGTGCGGGCTCCCGGTCGCGCAGTTCCCGGCAGACGTTCACACCGTCGCCGTCCGGGAGCCGTACGTCGAGCACGGCGACGTCGGGGCGCAGCGCCGGTACCCGGGCGAGGGCCTGGGCGCACGTGCCCGCCTCACCGACGACCTCGATGTCCGGTTCGGCCTCCAGGAGGTCGCGCACGCCGCGCCGCACCACCTCGTGGTCGTCCAGCAGGAAGACGCGTACGGGCCGGGGCGTGTCCATGGCCTCCTCCTCCGTGGGGCCGAACGGGCGGTGACACCACCGATTCTGCTCGTCGGCGCGGCCGGGCGCACCGCGCCGACCGGGCGGTGCGACAGCGGCCGGGCGCGTGCGGGGCCGCCGTCGCCGCGCCCGGTCGGGCCCGTCAGGCCGGCGCCGCGAGGCGCAGTTCGACGCCGACCACGCCGGGTACGGCGCGCACCAGGCGTTCCAGGAGCGGTGCGGACAGGGTGCCCGGCGGTGCGCCGGTCAGGGTGATCCGGCCGTTCTCGGAGCGGACGCCGGTGTCCACGGCGGCGCGCGGGCCGAGGGCGGCGGCCAGCTCGAAGCGGACCCGGTCGGCGAGTTCGCGGTCGTCCCCGGGGTAGACCTTCAGCAGGTCGCCGCGGCTGACGATGCCGACCAGGTAGTGCTGCCCGTCGACCACCGGGAGCCGTTTGAGGTGGCCGCGGGACATCGCCCGGGCGGCCTCGTTGAGCGGGCTGCCGGGGTGCACGGTGACGGCCGGCACGGACATCATCCGCCCGGCCGTCAGCGCGTCGGCGCGCTCGCCGTCGCGGTCCCGGGCAGTCAGCAGGTCGGCCTCGGAGACCACCCCGACCACCCGGCCGTCGCCGGTCAGCACGGGGACGGCGCTGATCCGCCAGCGCTGCAAGGTGTCGGCGATGTCGCGGAAGTCGGCGTCCCGGCCGACGGCCACCACGGCGTGGGTCATGACGTCGGCGACGGTGCTCGGTGTGCCGGTCATCGTGGCCTCCTTCGACGCGACGCGAAAGGCGCGGGTGTTCCGGGGCCCGCCCGGTGGCGTCCCCGGCCCGGGGCGGCACGGCGGCGGCCTCCGACGGTGGTCCCGCCTTCACTGTCCGTCGGCCGGGGAGCCTGCGGACAGGGCCGTACGGTCCTTGCTTCCCGGGCCGGTCCGGCCCGGGACGGCGCGACCTGTCGGCAGGGCGGCAGAACGGCAGGACGAGGAGGCCGTCCGGTGGACGGGTTGCCGGGCTGCCGGGCTGCCGGGCTGCCGGGCTGCCGGGCTGCCGGGCCGTGCTCTCACTCCCCCGGTGGGCCGGTCACGTCGAGCCTGCGGCGCCGGATCGCGCGCGAGGTACCGATACTCTCCCGCAGGCCCCGGTCACGCGCGGCGGCGCGTTCGTACCAGCGCCCGTAGCGGTCCGAGAACGCCACCGCGGACACCCCGTGCAGGAGCACGCTGAGGCCGACGGTGACCGCGACCACCCGGCCGACCAGCACGACCCCGGGGACCTGCTGCTCCGCGACCAGCAGCCCGAGCACGATCGACGCGAGCCCGCGCGGGCCGAACCAGCCGATGTAGGCCACGGTGGGCAGCTTCAGCCCGGTGCCGGCCAGGGAGAGGGCGACCGGGACCATCCGGACCACGGTGAGGCTGAGCACGGCGTAGCCGACGATGCCCCACCCGAGGTGTTCCAGGGCCGGGCCGAGCAGCACGGCGCCGAAGACCAGCAGGCTGAGCATGGCCAGCAGGTTGCCGAGGTCCTCGGCGAAGTCGGCGGTGTCGTCGCCGTCCGGCACCGGCACCGGCACCGCGGACGACGGCGCCGACGCCGACGCCGACGGGACGCTGCCGCTGCGGCGGCCGCTGCCGCGCATCGCGTACGCGAAGGCGAACCCGGCCACCCAGGCGGCGATGAAGCCGCTCCCACGGGTGACCGTGGCCAAGGCGTAGGCGCCCGCGGCGATCGCGAGGACGAGGATCTGCCGCCACTGCCGGGTGATCCAGCCGTGGTCGCGGGCGGACCGCAGCAACCGGCCGCCGGCCCCGCCGACGGCCAGGCCGAGGACGGTGCTGAGGAGCAGCGCCCGCCAGAACGTCCCGCCGACCCCTTCCTCGGCGTACGCCGTGCCCGGGATGGCCGCCAGGAACAGGACGAAGAACGGCAGCACCATGCCGTCGTTCAGCCCGCTCTCCACGTTGAGCCCCTGGCGCACCAGGCCGGGCACCCGCGGGTTGGCGATGGCGCCGGCGCCGAGCGCCGCGTCGGTCGGCGCCAGGACGGCGCCCACCAGGGCCGCTTCCCATCCGGTGAGCCCGGGGAGCAGCGGCCAGGCCAGCAGCCAGCCCGACGCGATGCTGAGCGCCAGGCCGATCCCGAGCAGCCGGACGGGCAGGGCGGCGCCGGTGCGCAGCTGTTCCGGGCGCACCGCCATGGCGTCGGTGAACAGGACCAGGGTCAGCGCCGCCTCCAGCAGGGTGAGCAGCGGTCCGCGGTCGTGCTCGGCGCTGATCAGGTCGAGGCCGACGGGCCCCGTGGCGATGCCGGCTCCCACGAACACGATGGGCGCGGACAGGGGGGTGCTCGCCAGGCGTCGCGAGGCGAGCGCGTAGGCGGCGGTGACACCGGCGACCGCCACACCGGCCCACCCGGCGCCGCTCACCGGCGCCGCGCCTCCCGCCGGCCCGTCCCGGGCGCGGACGGCGGCTGCGGCGGCTCGTTCATCGGGGCTCCCGGCACTCTCGCGCGGCCGTGGCGCCGCTGACCACCATTGCCCCGTAGGGCCCGACGAGCGGCACCCCGGGGTGATCCGTCCGGGGGACGGGTCCTGCGGGTCGCACGCACCCGGGCACCGCCCGGGAGCACCGCGGGGCCCGGCCCCGGGCGATCCCGGGGCCGGGCCGGTCGACAATGGTCGGGCTCGGAACACTCCTCCGCTGCGCCCGTCAGGACTGCCCCGGGCCTGTCAGGACTGCCCCGGGCCTGTCAGGACTGCCTCGGGCCCGTCAGGTCTCCTTCCTGGTCGTCCCGACACACAGGGCCCAGATGACGAAGGCGTCGATGACGATCAGGACGATCGCCCAGAACGGGTAGTAGGGCAGCCACAGGAAGTTGGCGATCATGCCCAGCCCGGCGACGACGACACCGACGGCACGGGCCCAGACGGCGCCGGTGAACAGCGCCACGCCCGCCAGGACGATGACGATCCCGAGGATCAGATGGATCCAGCCCCATCCCGTGGTGTTCATCGAATACACGTAGTGCCGGGTGACGACGATCAGGTCGTCCTTGGTGATGCCGGCGATCCCTTGGAAGATCGCCATGATGCCGCCGGCGATCAGCATGATCCCGGCGAAGACGGTCCACCCGGTCGCCATGGGGCGTCGCTCGGGGGCGTAGGGGGTGCGGCCCGCCTCGGTGGCACTGCTGGTCATGACATCGACTCCTTCGAGAGCAGCCGCCTCACCGGGAACGGGGAGGCGGGCGCGGAGAAGTTGGCCGGAGGGCCTCCGGGGAGACGACACGGCCTCGGATCGGAAGCCCTACGACCACGGTAGGGCCGAACCTCCGGCCCGGCCTGGGCCGCACGGACCACGGCGTTGGTCCGTCCGGCCTCGTCCGGCGCTCCTCTCCCGCACGGCAGGGCGTCTGCGGGGGCCCGGCCCCTACCGGGGCGATGCGTGACGCGTGGTCCCGACGCCTTCCGGCCCCTCAGGTGTGGGCCGGATGGCCCATGGCGGACCGGCCCCGCCCTGGGAACCTCGGAGGGGGGGATCGTCCTCACCGCATCCGGCCAAGGAGGCGAGACGAATGCGCGGCATCCATCACCACGTGTCACGTCCCGGCGTTGCCATCGGATCCGACGAGTTCGGACGACTCGGATGGCTCGTGCTCGGCTCCTCGGCGCTCCTCGCCGGCGCGGTCGCGCACGCCCTGTCGGGCGTCGTCTCGATCGCCAAGGGCACGACGTCTCCCGCCCCCGCGTCGGACCGGGCGGCGCGCCCTGCCGCCCTGACCCTCGACGAGAAGGAAGGGTGGTTCCTCATCGGTGCCCTGTTCCTGATGACCGGCGCGATGGTGCGCAGCTTCGCCCACGTCATCCGGAGCGTGCGGGCGGTCGTGCACCCCACCGCGCACCCGCAGGTACGGGCATGACGACCGCGACGGCACCACCGGCGTAACGGCCCGGGCACCCCCCGGACGAGGGCAAGGCGGTGGCGGTCACTCCCCCTCGGCGGCGGTCACTCCCCCTCGGCGGCGGCCGGTCGCCGCAGCCGCCGCAGGTAGGGGTCGAACGAGGGACGGCGTTCGAGCCGCACCCGGGCGTCCACGCACACGGCGCCGTCCCGGCGGGCGATGACGGGGTTGAGGTCGGTCTCGACCAGCTCCGGGAAGTCCTCGGCGAGCCGGGACAACCGGGCGAGGACGGAGCGGACCGCCGCGAGGTCCACGGGCGGCGCCCCGCCGGTGCCCGACAGCAGTGGTGCGCCGCGGAGTTCGGTGACCATGGTGGTCAGGTCGCGTTCGCAGAGCGGGGCGAGCCGGGCAGCCCGGTCGGCCAGCACCTCGGCGGCGGTGCCGCCCATGCCGAGGACGACCAGCGGGCCGAAGACCTGGTCCTGGACCACGCCCGCGAGCAGTTCGACGCCCGGCGCGGCCATCGGCTGGACCACCGCGCCGGCCAGCTCGGCGCCGAACCGCTCCGCGAACTCCCGGTAGGCGCAGCGCACTTCGTCGTCGGTGGCGAGGCCGGTGCGGACCGCGCCGAGCGCGCTCTTGTGGACCTGATCCGGCCAGTACGCCTTCAGGGCCGTCCGCCCGTCGTGTCCGTGCCGGCGCAGCGCCGTCGCCGCGGCGACGGCCGCGTGCTCGTCGCGGGCCCACACCGAGGTGACCAGCGGCAGCCCGTAGGCGTCCAGCAGGTCGGCGGTGGTCAGCGGGTCGAGCCAGCCGCCGCCGGGGTGAGCGGTGAGGAAGCCGTCGACCAGGCTGCGGGCGGTGGGCCGGTCGCAGCCGGGGACGTCGACCGGCACGGGCTGCGGTTCGGCGAGCCGGCGGGCGCGGTCGCGCGCGTGGGCGAGGGCCCGGGCGGCCGCGACGGAGTCCGAGTAGGCGGGCAGCAGCCCGCCGTCGGCGCAGGTGCGGTGCCGCACGGGCACCTGCTGGTCGAGCAGGACGGCGGCGATCGGGACGGCGCGGCGGGCCGGGCCCTCCAGCAGGGCGCGTGCCGGATCCTGGTCGGGAACCGCTCCGAGGGCCGTCGGCACCAGGCACACCAGGATCGCGTCGACGGCCTCGACGCGCTCCAACTCCCTCAGGAAGAGGGCGAGTTCGACCGGCCCTACCGCGGCCGTGGTGTCCACCGGGTTGCGGACGGAGGCTCCGGGCGGGAGGAACGTCGCGAGGCCTGCCGGGAGTTCCGGCAGCTCCAGTCCGGCCTCCGCGCAGGCGTCCGCGGCCAGGATGCCGATGCCGCCCGCGTTGGACACCACGGCGACCGCGCCGCGCGGAGCGGGCAGTGGCTGGGCGTGCAACAGGGCGGCTGCCTCGACCAGTTCGTCGATGCTGCGGACGGCGGTGATGCCCGCCTGGCGGAACAGCGCCTCGCGGGTGACGGTGGGGGTGGCGGCGGCCGCGGTGTGCGAGGCCGCGCCCCGGCGCCCGGCGGTCGAGCGGCCGGCGTCGACGGTGAGCACCGGGACGGTACGGGTGACCCGCCGGGCGGTGCGGCCGAAGGCGCGCGGGCTGCCGAAGGACTCCAGGTGGAGCAGCGCGAGGTCGGTCCGGCCGTCCGACTCCCACCACTGGAGCAGGTCGTTGCCGCTGACGTCGTACTTGTCGCCGAGCGAGACGAAGCTCGACACCCCGATGCCCAGCCAGGCCAGCCGCTGCAGCAGCGCGATGCCCACACCGCCGCTCTGCACGGCCACCCCGGCCGTGCCCGGCCTGGGGAAGGCGCCGCCGAACTCGGCGTCCAGCCGGACGGCGGGGTCGGTCTGCGCCAGGCCGAGGCTGTTGGGCCCGACCAGGCGCATGCTGTGCCGGCGGCAGGCCCGCATCAGGCGGCGGGCCTCCTGCGGGCCGAGGCCGGACGTGAGCACCGCCAGGGCCCGCACACCGGCCGCGCCGCACTCCTCCGCCACCCCGGGGACGGCGTCGGCGGGCACCGCCAGGACGACGAGGTCCGGCACGGCGGGCAGCGCGGCGACGTCCGGGTAGGCGAGCCTGCCGTCGATCTCGGCGGCGTGCGGGTTGACCGCCCACAGCGCTCCCGTGAAGCCGCCCTTCCGGATCTTCGCCAGGACGCTCCGCCCGACCGAGCCCTCCCGGCGGGACGCCCCGACGACGGCGACCGAGGCCGGGCGCAGCAGCGCCGTGAGGCTCGCCACGTCGGCCCGGCGGCCCCGTTCGTCCACCGCCGCGCGGTAGCGCTCGTCGCCCTCGTCCAGCGGCACCCTGAGCCTGACCTCGCCCTGCGCGTACCGGCGCTCGACGGGCAGCCCGAGGTCGGCGAAGACCCGGTGGACGGCCCGGTTGCCGGACAGCGTGTCGGCCTCGAAGAAGCGGACGCCGGCCGCGCGGGCGGCGTGCACCAGGTGTTCCAGCAGCAGGGTGGCGACGCCCCGGTGGTGCCAGCGGTCGGCCACCGCCAGCGCGAGCTCCGCCGTCCGCGGCGGGTCGTCCAGCAGTTCGCAGTCGGCCTCGCCGATCAGCTCCTCCCCCGCCCAGGCGCCGAACGCCAGCAGGCCGGCGCGCGGCGCCCCGCACAGCCGGGCGGCGGCCTGCGCGGGCGCGTTGCGGCTGACCCCGAAGAAGCGCATCCGGCGGCTCTCCTCGGACATCCCGGCGGCATGCAGGTCGAGGACCGCCCGCCGGTCGTCCGGGGCGAACGGCCGGATCCCGACGGTGGTGCCGTCGGCCAGCAGGGCCTCCGCCGTGGTCGGCGGTGGGACGGCGGACATGGCGTACCTCCTGGGCTTCACCACTCGCAGGGCATGCACCACCGGCGGGGCGGTCACCGCCTGCCGGGTGTCACCGACAGCGGGGCGTCACCGACAGCCGAGCGTCACCGACAGCCGGGGCGATCACCGACAGCCGGGGCGTTCACCGCCCGTGGGGCGTCACCGCCGCCCGGACCAGCCCGGCTCCACCTGCTCCCAGGCGGCCTCCCAGCTCCGCTCGGCCCGCCGGTCCAGCCGGCGGCGGCACAGCACGAACCAGCCCTCCGTGACGAACCCGAGCGCGGCGACCGTGCCCAGGCCCGTCAGGACGGCGTCCGAGACGATCAGTCCGGTCGGCCGGGGGGCACCGACCGGCCGGCCTGCGTCGCTCAGCCCGACCGGGACGGCCGTCCCGACGGACGTGCCGTCCGGCACGGGGACGAAGCCGGAACCGGGGCCGACCGGGTACGTCCACCGGGCCGGCGCGTGCTCCCGCACACGGCCCGCCCCGGGGTCGACCACCTGCGCCGGGCCCGTGGTGACGGCGGTGACGACGTGCCGGTGCCGGGCCAGCCGCGTCGCGTCGCGCGTCTGCGCCCCGTACACGAGCACCGCCGCGACCACCGCCAGGACGGAGGCGACGAGGAGCATCAGCGCCACCCCGGTGATCAGGCCGCTGTACACCCGGTCGAGCGGGCGGCAGAGCGGGTTGTGATCACGGCCGGCGGCCCGGCGGACGTGCCCGCGCAGGGAGGTGTGGGAGGCGGGGTGACCGGGCGGGGTGGCTGCGACGGACATCACGCGCCTCCTCCGTGCCACGGGGCTTCTGCTCTCAGGATCAGTCTGCCGGGCCGGTGCCCGATCTCCGAGGGCCGGACGGCCCCGGTCCCGGGTCCCGAGGGCCCACCCGGGCCACCGGGCGGTGGCGACGCGAACGGTGGCGACGCGAACGGTGGCGACGCAGGCCGTGGCGACGCGGGCGGTCGCGCGGGCGGTGGCGGCCCGGATGGTGGCGACGCGGGCGGTGGGATGGGGTCGCCGGTCTCCGCCGGCCGGGCCGGTCGGCCCTCGCGGCGGGCCGGGACCGGTGCCTAGCGTGGGAGCAGGCCCGCAGCGCCGAACCCGAGGAGGACCGCCATGACCCCCGCGAACTCCGACAGCCCCGGCCGCTCCGTCGTCCTCGGTGTCGACGCCCACGACACCGGCCCGATGGCCGCCGCCTGGGCCGCCGACGAGGCCGACCGCCGGGGCCTGTCGCTGCGCCTGGTGCACGCCGTCCCGACCCTGTACCGCGAGTTCCGGCCCTTCGACGAGGACCGCTACCACAAGGCCCTGCGCGAGCGGGCCGAGCAGGCCCTCGACCGGGCCGCCGACGTGGCCTGGGGCCGGCACCCCGGGCTGGCCCTGACGACCGACGTCCCCGAGGAGGTCCCGGCGCCGGCGCTGTGCCGGGAATCCCGTCACGCCGCGCTCGTCGTCCTCGGCTCCCGCCGACTGGGCCGGGCCGCGGAGGTGCTGAGCACCTACTCGGTGGCCGTCCCGGTGAGCGCCCAGGCGCACTGCCCGGTGGTCGTGGTCCGCAACCCCGAGCACACCACCCAGGACCCGCCGTACGTCGTCCTCGGCGTGGACGGCAGCCCGTCGTCCGCACCCGCCGTCGACTTCGCCTTCGACTTCGCGGCCGAGCGCGGGGCCGTCCTGCGCGTCCTCTGGGTCTGGCAGCGCCCGCCGGTCGGCAACCTCGACGACGACGCGACCGACCGGATCCTGCGCCGACTGCTCTTCGAGTCCACCGTCGGCCGCCACGACCGCCACCCCGACGTCACCGTGACCCACGAACTGGTCCGCGGCCACCCGGTCGAGGAACTCGCCCGGGCCTCCGAGCACGCCCTCGCCGTGGTCGTCGGCCGCCGGGGCGGCGGGGGCTTCACCGGCATGCGGCTCGGCTCCGTCCCGTACGGCCTGCTGCACCGCGCGCACTGCCCGGTCGTGACGGTTCCGGCCACCTACCCGTAGGGCGTCGCCCGGTCGCGGAGCGGGAGAGCACCGCGATCCACCGGGCCCGCCCCGCCGAGGGGCCCCTCCACCGACGGGCCCGACCATCAACGGGTCCGACCGCCGGCGGACCTTCCGGCGACGGACCATCCGGCGACGGACCTTCCGGCGACCGGAACGGGTCGAACGGCCCATCTCCGCAGGACAGTTCCGGAGCGAGGCTGGAAGCGAGGAAAGGTGGAGACCATGCACACCGTGATCGTGTACGAGAGCATGTACGGCAACACCCGGGAGATCGCCGAGGCGATCGCCGAGGGCGTCCACGAGGCCGACCCCGGAGCGGCCGTCGACTGCCTCCCGGTGGCCGAGGTCAGCGAGGACGTCACCCGTTCCGCGGACCTGCTGGTGGTCGGCGGACCGACGCACATGCACGGCATGTCCTCCGGGCTGAGCCGCCGGATGGCCGCCAGTGCCGAGGGTCACAAGGAGGGCCACGAGAAGGCCGCCGAAGAGGCCCGCGCGACGGCCGAGGGCCCGGGCCTGCGGGCCTGGTTCCACGACCTCCCGAAGACCGAACCCGGCACCCACGCCGCCGCGTTCGACACCCGGGTCGACATGGCCAGGTCCGGCGGCGCCGCCAACGGCATCGCCCACCGGCTCTCCCACCACCGCTACGACATGGTCGCCGAACCCGAGGGATTCATCGTGGAGGACAACGACGGGCCGCTGCGCGCCGGCGAACTCGACCGCGCCCGCGCCTGGGGCGCGAAGCTGGTCTGACCCCTGACCCCTGACCCCCGGCCGCGGCCCGGCTCCTGCTCCCGACCCTGAACTCACAGTCTGAGCACCACTGCTGACGGAGACTCAGTCGGTGCTTCGGCACACGTCGGCGCGCACACAGCCCCGCGCGATCGCGAGCCCACGGCACACCGCCATCAGGACGCGCCGGACGCGGGCTGCTGCGCGTCGACCAGGATCTGGCCCGCCGGGGTCCGGTAGTAGAGGACCGAGCGGCCCGCGCGGCGGCGCCGGACCAGCCGGGCTTCGCGCAGGATCCGCAGGTGCCGGCCGACCGAGCCCAGGGTCTGACCGGTGAGGGCCACCAACTGGGTGGTGGTCTTCGGCGTGTCGAGGAGGGTGAGGAGTTCGGCGCGGGCGGCACCGAGCAGGGCGGCCAGGGCCTTCGGTACGGGGCGGCGCTCGTCGTCGACGAGGACGCCCGAGCACGGGTAGACGACCGCGTACCGCCGGGCGTGGAGCGTGCGCCGTCCGCCGGCCGCCGGGGCGTCCCAGCAGACCCAGCTCTGGGCCGGGGTGACGGGGACGAACATCAGCCGGGCGCCGGAGAGTTCCCGCGGCGGGCCGTCGCAGTCGGTGATCTGCAGCCGGTCCGCTCCGAGCCAGCGCATGCCGGGCCGCATCCCGTCGAGGGTGACGGCCCAGCCGTCCCGGCCGAGCCGGGCGGTCCGGGCGACGACGTCGGCCTCGATGATCCGGCGACGGCGCGGCCAGGAGGGCCGGACGGTCTCGGTCCACACCCGTTCCAGCAGGTCCGCGGCGCGCCGGGCGAGGTCGTCGCGGCGCAGCCGGTCCGGCAGCGGGCCGCCGAGGGTCTCGGCGAGGTCGGCGCGCACCACGGCGGGCGGGGTGTCGCGGACCTGCTCCAGTTCCTCGGCGAACGTCGGGTCGCCGTCGCCGAGGGGGGTGGGGGTGAGGAAGGTGGCGTTCCACCGGTGCCCGAGCGCGGCCGCGACCAGGGCCGCGGTGACGGGCTCCTCGGCCAGGTGGCCGCGGTATCCGGCGAGGTGGGTGGTGAGCCAGTGGTGTTCGCCCGGGTGCGCCGCGCCGGCGCGGTGCAGGGTCTTCAGGGCGGCGAGCGTCTCGGCCAGGGGGGAGGTGACGAACCGTCCCCCGGCGAGGGTGTCCGCGTCGATCCGCCACCAGCCCATCGTTTCGCCTCCCTGCGAAAGACTGACGACCGGTCGGTCGCCCCGAAGAGACTCTGCCGCATGCGTACGTATCGGGAGCTCTTCCGTACCGCCGAGTTCACCCCGCTCCTCCTCGCCTCGGCCGGGCAGACCGCCGCCCAGACGGTGGGCGGGCTCGCCCTCGGCATCCTGGTGTTCGAGCGGACGGAGTCGGCCCTGTTGTCCTCCCTGGCCATGTTCGGCCCCGCGCTGGCCCAGGTCGTCGGCGCGGCCACCGTGCTGTCCGGGGCGGACCGGCTGCCGCCGCGCGCCGCCCTGACCGGTCTCGGTCTGCTGTTCTGCGCGGGCACGGCCGTGCAGGCCGTGCCGGGGCTGCCGGTCGGGGCCGTGTTCGCGGTGCTGCTGGTGCTCGGCGTCGTCGGTTCGGTGGGCGGCGGGGTGCGGTACGGGCTGCTCAACGAGGTGCTGACCCGGGACGGCTACCTGCTCGGGCGGTCCGTCCTCACCATGTCGGCCGGGGTCGTCCAGATCGGCGGCTTCGCGGTCGGCGGCGCACTGGTGGCACTGCTCTCGGCGCGCGGCACGCTGCTGTCGGCCGCCGGCCTGTACCTGCTGGCCGCCGCGGTGGCGCGGCTCGGGCTGAGCCGGCGCCCGCCCCGGCACACCGGCAGGACGTCGGTCGCCGGGACGTGGCGCACCGACGCGCTGCTCTGGTCGTCCGTGCCGCGCCGGTACGTCTACCTCGCGCTGTGGGTGCCGAACGGCCTGGTCGTCGGCGTGGAGTCGCTGTACGTCCCGTACGCGCCCCGTGACGCGGGCCTGCTGTTCGCCTGCGGGGCGGGCGGCATGCTGGTCGGCGACGCCGTCGCGGGCCGCTTCCTGCCCGCCGGGTGGCGGGACCGGCTGGCCGTCCCGCTGTGCGTCCTGCTCGCCGCCCCGTACCTGTTCTTCGCGTTCGACCCGGGGCTGCCGCTCGCCCTGGTGCTGGTCACGCTCGCCACCTCCGGGTACGCGTCGGGGCTGCTGCTGCAGGAGCGGCTGGTGGCGCTGACGCCCGACGAGCTGAGCGGGCAGGCGCTCGGCCTGCACGGTGGGGGATGCTCACCCTGCAGGGGGTCGGTGCGGCGGCGGCCGGCGCGGCGGCCGAGCTGACGTCCCCGGCCACCGCGATGGCGGCGACCGCGGCGGCATCGCTGACCGCCACCCTGCTGCTGGCCCCGGGGCTGCGCCGCTCCCGGACGCCGGACCCGACGCCGGGCCGGACACCGGGCCGGGCGGCGGACCGGGCGGCAGCCGCGCCGGGGAAGCAGGAGGCCCTCCCCGCGCCGGAGTAGGCCCCGGCACGGCCGGGGCGGCACACCGCCGTTCCCGGGTCCGCCACCCGACCGTTCCCGGGCTACCGCCCGGCGATCCGGACGACGCCCGTCACCGTCCCCTGCAGGACGACGCCGCCGGGCGCGATGGTCCCGGCCATCCGGAGGGTGTCGTAGCGGAAGCCGCTGCCCGGCCACGCGCGCCGCACGACGGTCCCGGTCCGCGGGTCGATCTCGGCATAGGGGTACGGGTCGAGGATCGTGGTCGCGTCGCTGCCCGGAAGGACCGGTTCGCGCAGGACGGTGTGGATCAGTCCGTCGCCCGTGGACAGGAAGGGCACCGCGGCGGAGCGCAGAGCGGTGTCCCGGACGAGGTCGCAGCCGGACCCGTCGGGACGGACGTCCACCCGGGACGGGTCCTCCCGTCGACCACCCGCGTCAGGCCGTCGCGAGCGAGACCTCGGTGGACTTGATGAGCGCGACGACCGGGGACCCGGCCGCCAGGCCGAGTTCGGTCACGGCCTCCCTGGTGATGGCCGCGGTCAGCTCGCCGCCGTCGACGGCGACCTTCACCGTCGCCATGGCGGCACCGGTCGCCACGTCGACCACCGTGCCGGGGATCCGGTTGCGGATGCTCAGACCGGACACCGGTCCGGTCGCGAGCGAGACCTCGGTGGACTTCACCAAGGCGCGCACGGCGGTGCCCTCGGCGAGGCCGAGGTCCTTGACGGCGTCGGCGGTCACGGCCGCCGTGATCTCCTGACCACCGTCCAGGCGGGCCTTCACCGTCGCCATCGCCTCGCCCGTGGTCACGGAGATGACGGTGCCGGGGATCTGGTTGCGGATGCTCAGGCTCATGGGATCGACCTCACGTCTCGGGGGCATCGGACCCTCGTCCTGCCCTGCGTCCACCACCGTAATCACCAGGTCAGCGGCCTGCAGAGGCCTCCTCGCGGATGCCAACGAGCACCGCCGGAGCCGGCCGCAGATCGGAGGCCGCCGATCTTCCGTCCCACGATCCGACACGGCGGCGGGACACCCGCGAGGCCGGGGCCTCGCGTCCGCGCGCCCTCGGGGCGTACGCGTCCGGAGGCCCCGCCGGGTGGCGCGCGTCCTGCGGACCGGCTCCCGCGGTGGACCGGTTAGGTCGTTTGACGGAGACCCGGTCGAGTCGGGTCGTGTAGAGACGGTCTCCGTGTCCGTACGTCATGTGACTGTTCCGCCCGGGCCGGTGCGCACGCCATGCTCGTCACGGGCCGCCGGTCACCGCCGGCCGGCCAGTGCGACGACCATGGAAACAGGTGACGATGAAGAACTTCTTGACACGAGGTCAGGACCGCAAGGCCACGGACACGGACACCACCACCGGGACCACCGGGACCGGCCGCGGCCGGCGCGGGATCGCCACGCTCGTCGGCGCCGGCGCGCTGCTGCTCACCCTCCCCGGGACCGCCGCCCAGGCGGACTCCCTGCCCAACCTGCCCCAGCGGGCGGGCGGTTACGAGGCGTCGTTCTCGCCCGCCTACGACTACGACGTCGACGGCTGCTACGCGGTCTCCGCCATCGCCCCGGACGGCACCCTCAACCCGGGCCTGAAGACCACCGGCGCCATCAACGGGAACTGCCGCGACCAGTCCGACCTGGACCGGTCCCAGACCTACGCCCGCTCCAAGTGCAACAACGGCTGGTGCGCCATCGTGTACGCCAGCTACTTCGAGAAGGACCAGACGGTGCAGGGCTCGGGCGGCCACCGCCACGACTGGGAGCACGTCATCTCCTGGGTCAAGCAGTCGTCCAACCAGGTCGAGTACCTGAGCCTGACCCAGCACAGCAGCCAGGCCACGTACCCGCGTTCGTCCGTGCGGTTCGACGGCAGCCACCCCAAGGTCGTCTACCACAAGGACGGCCTGCCCGGCCTCACCCACCTGTTCCGGCTGGCCAACAACAACGACGAGCCGCCGGAGAACCACTACCACAACTGGCGCCAGCCCCCCATCGTCGACTGGAACGGCTGGCCCAGCACCTGGCTGCGCGACCGGCTGAACAACGCCGACTTCGGATCGGCCACCATCAAGACGACCGACAAGGACGACCGCTTCCGCAACCTCCTCAACGCGTCGAAGCCCGCGGGTATCCCGTTCAACCCCTGGGCCTGACGCCGTCGACACCGCCCGGGCCCGGTGCTTCCCCCGTACACCGGGCCCGGGC
>NZ_JBHWCL010000120.1:0-30936 GCF_042735125.1 Kitasatospora sp. NPDC059599
GGGGCGTCGTGGGGGCGCCCGCGGTCCGCTGATCCCCCAGAGCCTGGCCGTTGCGGTTCACCACCAGGAACAGTCCGGCGGGCGTGAACGTCAGGCCGACCGCCACCCGGACGCCGTTGTCGAAGTAGTGTTCGCTGACACCCCCCACCCCGGGGTGGGTGAGCGCGAGGAGCGACCAGACCGCGGCACACAACAGCGTGCTCCCGGCGGCCGCAAGGGCCGCCGAAACCCCGGCACCGGCGACGCCGATCCCTCTCATCCGCCTCAGTCGGCCTCAGCCGGGGACGGCGGCTGCTCGTCGGCCGCGGTGGCGGTGTGGATCGGGCCGTCGGTCCGGGTGAGCGACCGACCGGTGCCGCCCCAGCGGGCGGCGATGATCTCGGCGGCGACGGAAACCGCCGTCTCCTGCGGCGTGCGGGCACCGAGGTCGAGCCCGGCGGGGGCCGACATCCGAGCCAACTCCCCTTCTTCCAGGCCGGCTTCGCGCAGACGGGCCAGCCGATCGCGATGGGTTCGGCGCGAGCCGAGCGCGCCGATGTACGCCAGTTGCGGCAACCGCAGCGCGGTGACCAGCAGCGGCACGTCGAACTTGTGGTCATGGGTGAGGACGGCCACCACCGTACGGCCGTCGATCCGGCCCTCCGCAGCTTCCTCGGCCAGGTACTCGTGCGGCCATCGCACCACGACCTCGTCCGCGTGCGGGAAGCGGGAGGCGGTGGCGAATACTGCCCGTGCGTCGCACACCGTGACGCGGTAGCCGAGGAAGGACCCCAACTCGGCGACCGCGGCGGCGAAGTCGATCGCACCGAATACCAGCATGCGCGGCGGTGGGACGAACGACCCTACGAACACGGACAGTTCGCCGAGCTCGGTGAGCTCCTCACCGTCCAGGCAGCGGCCCACGGCGTCATAGTGGCGCAGCGCTGTCGTGCCGTGTTCGAGCAGGCCGCGGACGTCGAGGCCCACCGTGCGGTCCAGCACGGCGGAGCCGAGGGTGCCGGAGCCGCGGTCCGGCCAGACGACCAGGCGGCTCCCGAGCGCGCCCGGGCCGTCGTCCGGGCCGGTCACCACGGTGGCCACCGCGACGGGCTCGCCTGCGCTCAACGACGTCACCACGTCCGGCAGTTCGGGGAAGGTTCGGCTGGACACGGGTTCGACGAAGATCTGGATCGTGCCGCCGCAGGTCAGCCCCACCTCGAAAGCGTCGTTGTCGCTCACCCCGTACGACCGCAGCACCGGGCGTCCCGAGATCCGGACCTCCTCGGCCTCTTCGTACACCGCGCCCTCGACGCAGCCGCCCGAGACGCTGCCGACCACGGTGCCGGAGGCCGACACCGCCATCGCCGCACCCGGCCGGCGGGGCGCGCTCCGGAAGGTGCTGACCACGGTGGCCAGCCCGAAGCTCTCGCCCGCGCGGTACCACGGGTACACCTCGTCCAGGATGTCACGCACGGTATCCCCCTTGCGGACGTCGGCGGGCCCGGCGCAGCCGACGCGCGACCCCGAGCAGGATCAACCCGGCGAGGACGATCGGCAGCAAGCGCTTGGCCACCGGTCCGCGGGCCGCAGCGAGCAGGTCCAGCGGCTCGCCCTCCGACGGGGCGGCTTGCGGCTCCCTCACGGGTGCGGCCGGCCCGGCGGCGGGTTCGGCAGCCGCGGGTTCGGCCGCCGGCTGCGTGGCCGGCGCAGCCTCGCCCCCGGTCTCGTGCTCGGCGGCCAGCCGCTCCTCCAGGCAGGCCGTGAACCGGTCCAGCAGCTTGCGGCTGATGTCCGTCATGACGCCCTTGCCGAACTGGGCCACCTTCCCGGTGATGCTGAGCCGGGTCTCGACGGTCACCCGGGTGGCGTCGCCGTCCGGGGCCAGCCGTGCGGTGATGTGCGCGTCGGCGTTGCCCTGGCCGTGCGTGTCCCGTCCGGAGGCGGTGAGCCGCACGGTGTGGTTCGCCTCGTCCAACTCGTCGAACGCGGCAGTGCCCCGGTACTGCACGGTCACCGCGCCGACCCGCACCTTGACCGTGCCGTGGAACCGGTCGCCGTCGACCTCGGTGAGCTGCGCCCCCGGCATGCACGGGGCAATCCGCTCGACGTCGGTGAAGAGCTCCCAGGCCGCTTCCATCGGCAGACTCACGCGGAACTCGTTGGTGAACTCCATGTGGACGGGCCTCCTTGCCCGGATCTACCCGGTTCCCCGGGATTCCGGCCGTCGACGTACGTTCCAACGACGACCGGCCACCCGGCGATTCCCGCCGGAGCCGTCTCCGGTCAGCTCCACAGGCTCACCCGGACGGTCGGCCGATAGTGGTCCACCGGTACGCCGGCGGCCCGTGCCAGCAGGCTCCGCACGGCGGCGGGCGTGGTCACGAACCGGAACAGCGCGGACGCGGCCGGTGAGCGCCGGTCGCCGTGCAGGGCGGCGGCTCGCATCACGCCGTTGACCGGGGTACCGGGGACGGCGACCACGGTGAGAGTGCCGTGGCGCAGCTCGTCCCGGACGAGGTGGAGCGCGGCGAGCGACAGCCCGTCGCCGGCGACGGCCGCGCCCAGTGCTGCGCTGGCGCTGGGGAAGACCGACGCGCCGGCGTCGCCGACGCCGTGCCGCGTCAGGAAGGCGCCGCCGGGCGTCCCGCGGTCGAGCCCGCCCGGGCCGAGCAGCCAGTGCTCCCGGGACAGCCGGTCGATCGGCAGGTGCAGTCGGGCGGCGCCGATGTGGTCCAGCCGGGCGCCGACGTACCGCGGCGAGGCAACCACCACGAGCTGGATGCGTAGGAACGGGATGTGCTCGAGAGTGTCCGGCCTCGGCGGTGCGGCGACCGCTCCGGGCTCGGCGGCGACCGGGCTGATCGCGACATCCGCGCGCCGGTCCAACAGCAGCTCGCCGAGCGCGGTGGACGGCACCGCGAGGGTGGTGGTCTCCACACCCGGGTGCCGCCGGACGAAAGCCTCCAGCAGCGGCGGAATGATCTGCTCGGCGGTCGTCTCGGTGGCGGCGACCCGCAGAGAGGAGCAGTCCGCGCCGGCCTGGCGGACCTGCCGGCGGGTCTCCTCGGCCAGGCCCACGATCTCGGCCGCGCCTGCGGCCAGCCGCCGCCCGCCGGGCGTCAGGGTGATCCCGCCCGCCGCCCGGACGAAGAGCCGGTCGCCGAGCTCGCGGCGCAGCACGGCGACCGCGCCCGAGACCGCGGGCTCGCTGACCCCGAGGGAGATCGCCGCGGCCTTGACCGAGCCGAGCCGGGCCACCGCGACGAAGGCCCTGAGCTGTGTGAGGGTCATCGCCGCCTCCCGCGTGAGCAGACCACCCCCGTATGTCAGCCGTGGACGGCTCTTAACCATTCCCTTCAGTCGGCGTTGACCCGGGTGGCCGGCGGGGCGACAGTGCGGTCGTGCGGTGTCCGGTCCTCACCGCGGGCCCGCCATCACCAGAGGCACTGCACCAGGAGGCGGTCGTGCAGGTTCCCGCATCATTCGAGTACCGGCGAGCAGAGAGCGTGGACCACGCACTCGCCCTGCTGGAGCGGTTCGGTGAGGAGGCCAGGGTCATCGCCGGCGGGCACAGTCTGCTGCCGATGATGAAGCTGCGCCTGGCCCGTCCGGGGCTTCTGGTCGACATCAACGACCTGCACGAACTGGACTACGTCCGGCAGGAGGGCGCGGAGCTGTGCATCGGCGCGCTCACCCGCCACCGCGACCTGCTGGAGTCCGAGCTGGTCGGCCGGCTCTTCCCGATCATCCACGACGCCGAACGGGTGATCGCCGACCCACCGGTGCGCAACCGGGGCACCATCGGCGGCTCGCTCTGCCAGGCCGACCCGGCGGAGGACCTGTCGGCGGTCTGCGCGGCAATCCGGGCAGTGGCGGTGGTGCTCGGCCACGGCGGGCGGCGCTCGGTACCGATGGCGGACTTCTACCAAGGGCCGTACGAGACGGACGTGGGGCTCGGCGAGATGCTGGTCGAGATCCGCGTGCCGATCCTGCCGAACGCCGGCAGTGCCTACGAGAAGGTGGAGCGCAAGACCGGAGACTGGGCCATCGCGGCAGCCGGCGCCGCCCTTTCGCTGGCGGACGGGCGGATCGGAACGGCCGGCGTCGGGCTCGCGGCGGTCGGTGTGTCGGCCGTCGGCTACCGGCGCGCCGAGGAGAGCCTGGTCGGCCGCGAGCCGTCCGAGGAGGCGTTCGCCGAGGCCGGCCGGATCGCCGCCGAGGACTGCGATCCGGTCACCGATACCCGCGGCACCGCCGCCTACAAGCGACACCTGGCCGGCGAGCTCACCGAACGCGCGCTTCGCCGGGCCGCCGAACGGGCCCGGCGGGCCGCGACCACGGCCTGAACGGACGGAAAGGACGCTCGCGATGCAGGTCACCATCAACGTGAACGGCGAGGACCGCACGGCCGAAGTGGAGGCCCGGCACCTGCTGGTCCGCTTCCTTCGCGACGACCTGGGCCTCACCGGCACCCACTGGGGCTGCGACACCAGTAACTGCGGTACCTGCGTCGTGCTGTTCGACGGCGAGCCGGTCAAGAGCTGCACGATGCTGGCGGCCATGGCGGCCGGACACCGGGTGCGCACCGTGGAGAGCCTGGAGACCGCGGATGGCCTCGACCCGGTCCAGCAGGGGTTCATCGAGCAGCACGGGTTGCAGTGCGGATTCTGCACACCGGGCATGATGATGACCGCCCGCGCGCTCCTGGACCGCAATCCGGACCCCACCGACCAGGAGATCCGCGAGGCCATCTCCGGCCAACTGTGCCGGTGCACCGGCTACTTGAACATCGTCCGCGCGGTCCGGTGGGCCGCGCACCACCCGGCGGAGGCCACCGTCACCGCCGATGCGAGCGCGGGGAGCACGCCATGACCGCCGTTCAGGAGACCGGGTCGGCGCCCGCGGAGGAGCGCCCGATCGGCTACGGGCGGCTGAAGCGCAAGGAGGACCCGCGGTTCGTCCGCGGCAAGGGACACTACGTGGACGACGTGCAGCTGCCCGGCATGCTGCACGGCGCCGTGCTGCGCAGCCCGCTGGCGCACGCCCGGATCGTGTCCGTCGACACTTCCGCGGCCGAGTCGCACCCCAAGGTCCGGGCGGTGATCACCGGTGCCACCCTGGAGGGGCTGGGCCTGGCCTGGATGCCCACCCTGTCGATGGACACCCAGGCGGTGCTGGCCACCGACAAGGTGCGCTTCCAGGGTCAGGAGGTGGCGTTCGTCGTCGCCGACGACCACTACGCGGCACGCGACGCCATCGAGCTGATCGACGTCGAGTACGAGCCGCTGCCCCCGGTGGTCGACGCGCGGCACGCGCTGGACGCCGACACACCGGTGATCCGGGACGACCAGGAGGGCCGCACGGACAACCGCATCTTCGACTGGGAGGCGGGCGACAAGGCGGCCACCGACGAGGTGTTCGCGCGTGCCGAGGTGGTCGTCGCCCAGAACATGCTCTACCCGCGCGTGCACCCGGCCCCGCTGGAGACCTGCGGCTGCGTGGCCGACATGGACCCGGTCGACGGCAAACTCACCCTCTGGTCCACCACCCAGGCGCCGCACGCCCACCGCACCCTGTACGCGATGGTCGCCGGGCTGCCCGAGCACAAGATCCGGGTGATCTCCCCGGACATCGGCGGCGGCTTCGGCAACAAGGTCCCCATCTACCCCGGCTACGTGTGCGCGGTCGTGGGCTCGATCCTCACCAAGAAGCCGGTCAAGTGGGTCGAGGACCGCTCCGAGAACCTGATGAGCACCGGCTTCGCCCGCGACTACCACATGAACGGCGAGATCGCGGCGACCCGCGAGGGCCGGATCCTCGCCGTCCGGGTCACGGTGATCGCCGACCACGGCGCGTTCAACGGGACCGCCCAGCCCAGCAAGTTCCCGGCCGGCTTCTTCCACGTCTTCAGCGGCTCGTACGACATCGAGGCCGCCCACTGCGCCGTCACCGGCGTCTACACCAACAAGGCGCCCGGCGGCGTCGCCTACGCCTGCTCGTTCCGGGTCACCGAGGCGGCGTTCCTGATCGAGCGGCTGGTGGACTGCCTGGCGGACGAACTGCACTCCGACCCGGCCGAGTTGCGGATGAAGAACCTGATCCGGCCCGAGCAGTTCCCGTACCCGAGCAAGACCGGCTGGGAGTACGATTCGGGCGACTACCCGGCCACGCTGCGCAAAATGCTGGATCTCGCCGACTACGACGCGCTGCGCCGCGAGCAGGCCGAGCGCCGGGCGCGCGGCGAGCTGATGGGCATCGGGCTGTCGTTCTTCACCGAGACGGTCGGCGCCGGGCCCCGCAGGCACATGGACATCCTCGGCCTCGGGATGGCCGACGGCTGCGAGCTGCGGGTGCACCCGACCGGCAAGGCGGTGGTGCGGCTCAGCGTCCAGAGCCAGGGCCAGGGGCACGAGACGACGTTCGCCCAGATCGTCGCCGAGGAACTCGGCATCCCGCCGGAGGACATCGAGGTGGTGCACGGCGACACCGACCAGACGCCGTTCGGACTCGGCACCTACGGCAGCCGCTCGACTCCGGTCTCGGGCGCCGCGGCGGCGGTGGTGGCCCGCAAGGTCCGCGACAAGGCACGGATCATCGCCGGCGCCATGATGGAGGTCTCCCCCGAAGACCTGGAGTGGGAGAAGGGCCGCTGGTTCGTCAGGGGTGACCCGACGGCCGCGAAGACGATCCAGGAGATCGCGCTCGCCGCGCACGGCGTGCTGGAACTGCCCGAGGGCGTGGAGGGTCATCTGGAGGCCACCACGGTCTACAACCCGCCCAACCTCACCTTCCCGTACGGCGCGTACCTGTGCGTCGTGGACGTCGACCCGGGCACCGGCGTGGTGAAGGTGCGCCGCTTCGTCGCGGTCGACGACTGCGGCACCCGGATCAACCCGATGATCATCGAAGGGCAGGTGCACGGCGGCCTCGCCGACGGCGTCGGCATGGCGCTGAGCGAGATCATCAGCTTCGACGAGGACGGCAACTGCCTGTCCGGCTCCTTCATGGACTACCTCGTGCCGACCGCACTGGAAGTGCCGGCCTGGGAGCTCGGCTACACCGTCACACCGTCCCCGCACCATCCGATCGGAGCCAAGGGCGTCGGCGAGTCCGCGACGGTCGGCTCGCCCGCAGCGGTCGTCAACGCGGTCATGGACGCCATCGGCGTCCGGCACGCGGACATGCCGCTGACCCCTGGACGGGTGTGGCAGGCGATGCACGGAGGCGTGGAGGCGCCGCAGTGAGTGAGCGAAGCGCGGCCGCTGATCACAAGGTGCGTGTGCGCGAAGCGCCCACCGAGCCCCACGAGGTGGCCAGATGAGTGCCGGCCTTGCGTTCGAGCAGCGAATGGCCGAACTGATGCACAGTCAGATCCCCTTCGTCAAGGCCACCGTGGTGCGTGCGCTGCACCCGACCAGCGCGCAGCCGGGAGACACCGCGCTGGTCCTGGAGGACGGCCGGATCGAGGGCTTCGTCGGCGGGGTCTGCGCCGAGGCGACCGTCCGCCTGCAGGCGCTGCGGCTGCTGCACACCGGCGAGTCACTGCTGCTGCGGATCTCGCCCGGCGCTCCCGCGGAGCCACAGGAGGAAGGCGAGGCGGGCACCCTGCTGGTCGCCAACCCGTGCCTGTCCGGCGGCGAGTTGGAGATCTTCCTGGAGCCGCTGCGGCCCGACCCGGTGGTGCTCGTGCTCGGCGACACCCCCATCGGCCGGAGCCTGGTCGCACTCGGTGCCGGGCTCGAGTACGACATCCGGACCGCCGCCGAGGAGGTCACCGCGGAGGAACTCGCCGACGTGGCGGCCGTGGTGATCGCCTCCCACGGACGACAGGAGGAGGGGCTGCTGACCCGTGCCGCGCGGGCCGGGGTGCCGTACGTCGCGCTGGTCGCGAGCCGCCGTCGCGGCGCCACCGTGCTCGGCGGCCTCGACCTCACCGCCGAGCAGCGGGACCGGATCCACACGCCGGCCGGGCTGTGGATCGGCGCCCGCACGCCCGGCGAGATCGCCGTATCGATCCTGGCCGAGCTGGTGGCCTCGCGGCACGCCCTGTCGGTACACACCGAACACACCGAGGAGGCGACCGCCGAACCGGCTCCGCCGCCCGCCGAACCGCAGACCGCGCTCGACCCGGTCTGCGGCATGACCGTCGCCGTCGTCGCCGACACCCCGTACTCGGACGCCCGTGGGCACCGGCACTGGTTCTGCTCGACAGGCTGCCGCGACCGCTTCGAGGCCGAGACCGCCCAGCCCGCGGAGGCGCTGTGACCGGGGCCGCCATACCCGCGACGACCGAGTCGGCCCGGGCGGCAGTCGCGCGGGCCGTACCGGACCCGACGACCCTGCACGCCTCGCTGGACTCCGTCGGCTACCTCGCCGACCCGGGCCTGACCACCGCGCTCTACCTCGCGTTGCGCCTGCCCCAGCCGTTGCTGCTGGAGGGCGAACCCGGCGTCGGCAAGACCGAGGCCGCCCGTGCCCTGGCCGACGTTCTCGGCAGCCCACTGATCCGGCTGCAGTGCTACGACGGACTCGACGCCGCCGAGGCGCTGTACGAGTGGAACTATCCGCGCCAGTTGCTGAGCATCCGGCTCGCCGAGAGCCAGGGCGTGGCACTGGACGAGGCCGACCTCTTCACCGACGCCTTCCTGCTGCGCCGCCCGGTACTCGCCGCGCTGACCCACCCGGGCCCCATGCCCGCGGTGCTACTGATCGACGAGATCGACCGCGCCGACGACGACTTCGAGGCCTTCCTCCTGGAGGTGCTGGCCGAGGCCAGTGTCACCATCCCGGAACTGGGCACCGTGCGTGCCACCGTCACACCAGTCGTCGTACTCACCTCCAATCGCACCCGCGACCTGCACGACGCCCTCAAGAGGCGTTGCCTCTACCACTGGATCGACTACCCCGACACCGAACGGGTCGTCGAGATCGTGCGCCGCCGTGTCCCCGGGACCACGCTCTCGCTCGCGGCCGACGTGGCAGCGTCGGTACACCGGATGCGGACCCTGGAGGTCCAGAAGCCGCCCGGGATCGCCGAGAGCATCGACTGGGTCGGCGCGCTCACCCTGCTCGGCGTGGAGCGGCTCGACGACGCCGCCGCCGACCGGACCCTCGGGGTCCTCCTCAAGTACCGGGAGGACGTCGACCTGGTACGCGACCGCGGGCTCGCCTGGCTGGTCGGCAGACCCGAGAACTGATCCCCATGGCCGCACCGCCCGCCGGACTCCCTCCCTTCGACCGGCCCGCCTTCGCTGCCCGCTTCGGCGCCGCGCTGCACCGGGCGGGTGTCCCGGTCACGCCCGAGCGTTCGGGCCGCTTCCTCGACGTACTGCACCTACTACCGCCCGTGGACCGGCCGACGCTGTACTGGGCGGCCCGGCTGGCCTTCGTCACGGCCCATGAACAGATCGAGCCGTTCAACCGCGTCTTCGCCGCACTCTTCGGCGGACAGGCGGACCCCGCCGACAACAGGGGATCCCCCGACAACCCGCCGCTCCCGAGCCTCGAACCCGGACCCGGCGCACCCCCGGCCGCCCTCCCGACACCGCCACGCCCCGTGGCCGCGTCGCTGCCGAATGGAGCGCTCCACCGGGACGCCGACGACGAAGCGCGCGACCGGCCCACCCGCACCGGTGCGGAGCGGTTGGCCGGCAGTACCGCCGAAGCACTCGCGCAGCAGGACTTCGGCACCTTCGGACCAGGCGAACTGGCCCAGCTGGACCGCCTGTTGGACAACCTCGCGATCAGCCTCCCGCTGCGCCGCACCCGCCGTCGGGAGGCCGACCCGCAGGGGCGCCACATCGACCTCCGCCGGAGCCTGCGGCACAGCCTGCGAACCGGTGGGGAGACCGTCCGGCTGGCACGGTCGTACGGCCGGCTGCGCCGCCGACCGCTGGTGCTGCTGTGCGACGTCTCCGGCTCCATGGAGCCGTACACCCGCGTCTACGTGCGGTTCTTCTCCCGGCTGTGCGCACGGGCGGGGTCCGGGGTGGCCGCAGAGATCTTCGTCTTCGCCACCCGCCTGACCCGTCTGACGCCGGTGCTGCGGCACACGGCTCCGGATGCCGCACTGCGCCGGGCGAGCCGGGCCGCCCCCGACTGGTCCGGCGGCACGCTGATCGGGCGGGCGCTCGCGGAGTTCAACGACCGCTTCGGACGGCGCGGCATGGCCCGGGGAGCGGTGGTTGTGATCTTCTCCGACGGCTGGGAGGGCGAGGACCCGTCAGCCGTCGGCCGGGAGACGGCCCGGCTCAGCCGACTCGCCCATCGCATCGTCTGGGCCAACCCCCGTAAGGCTTCGCCCGGTTACGCCCCGCTCACCGCCGGGATCGCCGCAGCACTCCCGCACTGCGACGCCTTCGTGAGCGGGCACAGCCTCGCGGCGATGGCGGACGTCTTCGACGCCATCGCCGACCGCGAGCCATCAGCGGCAGAGCGAACCGGGCGAACCCGGTAGGCACTCGCGACACGCCCCTGGACCCACCCGTTCGCTTCGATCGGTGTGCGGGCGGGCTGCCGGGGTGGTCGACTCGGCCTGTCGGAGTTCGGCCGGTATCGAGGGAGTGCGGTATGGCGATCGTGGCGGTTTTCGAGCTGTCGGGGATGACCGAGGCTCAGTACGACAAGAGCGTGGAGAAGGTCGCAGGCCGTCCGGGACCGGTCAGGAGCCCGGAGGACTGGCCGGTGCCGGGACTCGTCTCGCACACCGCCGCGCCCACTGCGGACGGCTGGCTCGTCGTGGATGTATGGGAGTCGGAGGAGGCGTTCCGGGAGTTCGGAGAGGTCATCGTTCCGATCCTGAACGAACTGGGGGTTCAGAACCCGCAGCCGAGGATCTACCCGGTTCACGCCATGGTGACCCGATAGCCCTCCGAATCCGCGTAGGGCTGCGACCGCGTGTGCCGCCGCCGAGCCACGGAGGAGGAACCCTCCCACAAGCCCCCTGGCGCCTGCGTCACGGTGGCAGCAGCGTTCACCCGGTGACGAAGTCGCCCATCATTGCCATGTCCTCGTGCTCCAGGTTGTGGCAATGCAGCATGAACGCTCCTGCGTAATCGGTGAACCGGACGGCGACTTCAAGGCCCTCGGCCGGGCGCAGGTCGACGGTGTCCTTCCAGCCCGCGTCGTACGGGCCGGGACCGGCGCCGTTGCGGGACAGCACCTGGAAGTGGTCCAGATGCAGGTGGATCGGGTGGTGGAAGTCCGTGACGAACCGCCAGATCTCCGTGGAACCCAGCCCGGGCCGGGCCAGCGCGCGCCCTGGCAGGTAGGGCAGACCGTTGATCGTCCAGCCGTCCGCGCTCTGCTGGAACACGAACGTCCGGGTGGCCACCGCGGCCTTCGGGTCGAGCCGCTCGACCCTGGCGAGCCGGTCGGGCACCGCGGAATCGTCCGGGACCGGCCCCGGGGTGACGTCGAACCGCATCACCTCGGCGGTGGTACCGCTGCCGAGGCGGTTGACCAACCGGACCCGGGTGCCGGGCCGGTAGCGGGAGAAGTCGACCACGGTGTCGAATCGCTCGGCCGGAGCGAGCTCCAACTCGTCGTGCCTCCGCGGCCGGCCAAGCAGTCCGCCGTCTCCCCCGATCTGCACCAGACCCCCGCCTCCGGGCGGCTGCGGGTCGAGCGCCAGCCGGTACCGGCGAGCGTTCGACGCGTTGAGTAGGCGCAGGCGATAGCGGGCCGGCCGGGTTTCCAGCACGGGCCAGGGTGCGCCGTTGACCAGGATGACATCGCCGAGAACGCCGTCCTTTTGGTCAACCAACTACCTTGAATGGTCGGCACGGCGGTCGGCAATCAGGTCCCGGTACCAGGTGTATGAGGCCTTCGGCGTGCGCACCTGCGTCTCGAAGTCGACATGCACGAGGCCGAACCTCTGATTGAACCCCTCGGCCCATCGAACAGGCTGTCATTCTACCCAGAAGCCCGTTCTCCATCTTCAATCCTCGCGCCTACTAGAGCAGTTGGAGACGACGGAAGCTCACGGTACCTCGGTGCAGGCGGCGTGCCCTCCGCAAGGAACAACGTCGAGGACCGCGAGCTGGCCGTCTCGATCACAAAGGACGCGGTCAAATCCCGGTGCCATTGGGCGACCGGCCTCGGGTCACGCTAGGTCAAGCAACCGCTCGTAAAGCCGTAGCCGCGGTGCACGTCGACCAGATGGATCTCCAGGCTCCAGTGGCATCGACCCGCACGGGGCGAGGGCGGCTGGCGGCATCGGCTGGCTGCGGGCGGTTGGGTCCCACGACGGCCCCGGACCTTTCACCATCCGTATCTCGACCGACTGGAGCAAGATCACCGACAACAGCCTGGAGCAGGTCCTCGGCCTGACCGACAGCGGGGTGGGCGGCTGGCGGAACCGCCGCCCAGCCGTACCCGAGGCCGAGGGAAGCCCCGGCAGGCGACGCGCGACCAACCCGCCGCGGACCGCACCGCCGGCGCAGGGGACGTCAGGCGTGGTGGCGCTGGACGAACCGCTGGCATCGGTGACCGGCCCGTCTCCCTGACGTGCGAGGACACGAGCAGCCCGGCCTACGCCGCGCGTCACGCCGTAGGTCAAGAATGAACTACGGCGTGGCGACTGACATCGCAATGACGGGCGTAGTGGTGCTTGTCAGGCTGGTGGTGGGGTGGCCAGCAGGGAGCGGAACTGTTGATGGCCGCGGGCGGCTGCGCGGTTGATGATGTCCTGGGCCAGTTCGGCATGGTCGGGATCCTGCAGGCCTGTGCGCAGCACAAAGTGCTGATATCGGCTTCGTGGAGGCTGGGGGTCCAGGGAGCCATCCTCTCGGACGGACCGGTCCGCACGAATCCCGGTTTGCCCCTGACAGCACACCGACGCCCCGGGCCGAGGGGTCTCGTCCCGGGGCGTCGTGGGTTCGCCGGCTCAGTGCTCGGCGGGCGGATCCTGGTGCCACTCGGAGTTCCGGTCGAACCGCAGGACGAGGAGCTTGTCCGCCTCCTGGTTCTGCGCGTGGTCGACGGAGCGGTAGAGCAGCCGGTGCTTGCCCTCGCCGGTCACCGGGATCGGACCGGTGTAGGTCTGCCAGCCCGTGCCGTCGAGGTTGTACTCGGTCATGGCGACGCCGGAGAGGTCGTCGGTGGCGGTGAGGACGACCCGCACCTCGCCCTGGTGGCCGCCGCCGTCCCTGTGCGGGTGGACGCCCGTCCGGGCGGTGGTGACCGGCGGGGTGACGTCCACCGGGAGGTCCATCGCCTCGTCCTCGGGGGTCGCCTCGTTCTCGAGGGTGGGCGCCGGGACGCCGGCCGCCTCGCCGCCGGAGTGGCCTACCGCGCCGCCGCGCAGCACGAGGGCGTTCCAGTCGTCGTGCCCGGCAAGGGAGGTCTGGAAGCCGTCACCGTTGATGTCGACGCCGACCGTGGTGTCGGAGATCCGGCCGTCGCAGTTCCAGTCCACGGCGGCCTTGTTCGACTGGACGGTGACGAACTTGCCGACCGTCCCGTCGACACCGGGGCAGAAGTGGCTGACGTCGTAGAGCGGGTTGGTCGGCGGGTAGACCCGCTCGTCCAGGGCGGCCTCGTTCAGCGACAGGTTCTGCCGCGAGTAGTCGAGGAGGCCCTTGGTCGTCCCCACGGTCAGGCCGAACTGGTAGCTGTAGTTCATCACGCTGAAGTACTGCGGCTCGTGGTTCGGAACGTCGGAGTTGCCGCTGTGCCGCAGGCCGAGGTTGTGGCCGAGCTCGTGCATCAGGGTGCCGGCCTGCTCGTCGACGGTGCCGACGTTGTTGGTGAAGCTCCCCAGGCTGACGATGAGGTCGCTGCCGGGCGTGCCGGCGGAGATCCCGCTGGAGCGGGAGCCGCTCTCCAGGTTGTGCGCGGAGATCGCGTAGTGGAAGATCGGTCCCCGCGCGGTGCTGCGGAAGCCGCCGGTGGCGTTCTTCAGCGCGGTGAACGCGTCCCACTGGTAGAGGCCGTTGACCTTGGTGCCGAGGTTGGTCGTCTCGGTGAGCTGCTTGGCCCGACTGAGGGTTCCCCAGGTGGTGTTGGCGGCGAAGTCCATGATGCTGTTGGGCCCGGCGTCGATGTGCAGGTTGATGCCGGTGCCGGTCTGTCCCCGCTTGGTGTACGGCGCGTTCTTGAAGGCGTCCACGACCTTCTTGATCGCGGCGGGGTCGATCGCGTGGCTGTGGGCGGTGTTGGCCATCCAGTCGAGCTGGACGAAGACGTCCGGCCGGTTGACGTCGGCGCCCATCGCCTTGAGGTCGATGAACTTGGCGGGGCTGCCGTCGCCCGGGTCGAGGGTGACGCCGTTGAGCTTCCAGGCGTCGGGGATGCCGTCACAGGTCTTGGAGTTGCAGTCGAAGGTCCAGCGAACGGGGGTGTTCTGGTCGGTGCCGCCGGTGTGGCTGATCACGTACCCGGTGGGCGCGGACTCGGTGTAGGCGTTGGCCCCGGTGAAGGGCACGTCCCAGCCGATCCGGGTGGTCGCGCCGTTCTCTCCCTGGACGGTGTAGTCGAGCGTGCCCTTCGTGCCGTACGCGGAGTTGCACGGCCCCACCGTCCAGGTGGCGGTGGTGCCGGCCTGGATCGTCGCGGGCGCGAAGGGGATCACACACCCCTCGGGCACGTTGATGGCGAAGCCGGTCAGGTCGCGGTCGCTCTTGTTCTCGAACTGCACCGACACGGTGCCGCCCACTCGGCGGGCGGCTGCGGCCGGAGTGACGGCCGCGGCGACGGTGAACAGGGCCAGGACCAGGACGAAGAGCGCCGCGAGCCCGCGTCGCCGGGGCGCCCCGGCGACGCCCGGCCCGCCCGGGGCGCCGAGAGAACGATCTGCTGTCATGCCGGTCACGCTAGGCGCGAGATTGACAACACTCCGTAACGACTCGACGGGGCGTCACTCCGACGGCCGCCACCGACCGTCCGGCGCTGCCCAACGGTCAGGGGCGGGGCGGCGTCAGTGGACCACGACCGGATCTGTTTGACCCTCACGTGGCGTGATGCTGCATTGTCGGTCGCGTGGAAGAGCACCTGACCGTGGGACGCGTGGCCGAGCTGGCAGGCGTGAGCGTCCGCACGCTGCATCACTACGACGAGATCGGCCTCGTGCACCCGTCCGCGCGAACCGCGTCCGGGTACCGGGCCTACTCGCCCGACGACGTGGAGCGGTTGCGGGAGGTGCTCGCCTACCGGCGGCTGGGCTTCGGATTGCGCGAGGTCGCGGATCTGGTGGACGACCCGAACACCGACGCCGTCGCGCACCTGCACCGGCTGCGCGGTCTGCTGGTGGAACAGCGCGACCGTGCCGCCGCGACGGTGACGGCCATCGACAGGGAACTGGAGGCACGGGCCATGGGGATCAGGACGACGCCGGAGGAACAGCTCAAAGTGTTCGGCGCGCAGCTGTACGAATCCATCGGGTCCGCCTACCCCGCGACGCGGCGCACCGAGCCGCGGATCGCCGCGAGGATCTGGGAGGCGCTCGGGGACGCCCGGACGGTCTTGAACGTCGGGGCCGGCACCGGCTCCTACGAACCGCAGGACCGCGAGGTCACGGCGGTGGAACCGTCGGCGGTCATGCGGGCACAGCGTCCTGCGGGCGCGGCGCCGTGCGTGGCTGCCAGTGCGGAGCGGCTGCCGTTCTCTGACCAGTCCTTCGACGCCGCGATGGCGGTCAGCACCGTTCACCACTGGCCGGACCCGATCGCCGGGCTGCGCGAGCTCAAGCGGGTGGCCCGGCGTGTGGTGGTGTTCACGTACGACGCCAGTACGACCGGCTGGCTCCAGCGGTTCTGGCTCACCCGTGACTACCTGCCTGAATTCGCCGACCTTCTCGTCGGGTGGCCTTCGCTGGCCGACATGGCCCATGCGATCGGGGGCCGCGCGGAGCCGGTGCTCATCCCGTGGGACTGCGCCGACGGCTTCTTCGAGGCCCACTGGCGCCGCCCCGAGGCCTACCTGGACGATCACGTGCGCCGCGCGGTGTCCGTCTGGACCAGGGTCGGACCGCAGGCCGAGCAGCGGGCGGTGAACATGCTCCGCGACGGCCTCTCCTCCGGCCGCTGGGCCGAATGCAACCGCGACCTCGTCGCCCTCGACGCGGCGGAGCTCGGCCTGCGCCTTCTCGTGGCCTGATCCATCGTGCACGAGAACGCCGCGAGCCGCTTCGGTGTGCGGACGGCTGCCAAGTACACGCGTTCCCGACGTCATTGACTTGTAGAGAGGTGGACGTGTCGACACGGACCGCGGAAGCGGCGGAGGCGGGGGCGGTACGATGCAGCCGCGCAGGGGTGTTCTGGCGTTACTGGACCGCCTCGACGGTCAGCCGCCTCGGCGACCAGGTGACGGCCGTGGCGCTGCCGCTGGTCGCCATGGTCACCCTGCACGCGTCGGCGATCCAGGTCGGTCTGATCACCGCCGCCACCTATGTCGCCTGGCTGCTGCTCGGACTGCCCGCCGGCGTCCTGGTCGTACCAGGTCACCGCCCAGGATGACGGCGCCGAAGGCGCATTCGAGGCCTTGGACGGTCTAGATGTGGCCGAGCCGATCGTCGCCACCCTGGTCGAACGCCCAGCGCATGCCACAGGATTAGCCACGCTTGCCATGGCCCCCACCTTGCCCTGCCCGCCGGCACGGCGACCAGGCGCCCTCCGCTTCCGCTTCGCAGGAATCCACCGGAGGAGCACCTCCAGCGGACCAGTCCAGACGGGCGCCTGCTGGACGGGCGTTGGGTGCGGCCGGAATTCCCGCCCACTGTCTTGCCGCTGCCATCGTCACGAGATGTCGAGCCGCATCGCATCCCCAGCACCGCCGCGCGGCCCACCTACCTTCCTTGGCCGGCCCGGTGAACCGCGATCAGCTCGCGATACCAGGCATATGAGGCCTTCGGGGTGCGGCGCTGGGTCTCGAAGTCGACATAGACCAGGCCGAATCTCTGACTGAACCCCTCAGGCCGTCGAACAGACTGTCACTTTACGGCCCGGTGCGCGAAACCCGATTGCCGAGACGCCACCCGAGAGTGGGATCACCGACGTCCTGGGAGGCCCGGGTCAGGCAGAGACGCGGGTCAGGCAGAGGCGCGCTCCAGCAGGCCGCCGCGCTTCCCGGGTGCGAAGACGAGCTGCCAGCCGACCGCGGTCGCCAGTGCCCAGATCAGCCATCCGACGCCGAGATGCCGTGCGAAGACGCCGAGCGCCGACAGCAGGAGCAGGCAGGGCAGTGCCCAGCCGAGGACGTCTTGCCACCGTGCACCGGAGACCACGGAGGACACCACGCTGACGCCGAAGTACACCATGAGGCCCGCGCAGAGCAACCACCGGACGCCGCTCCCCGCAGGGTCGTGCGGATGCGCGATGGCCAGGCCCAGGCCGGCGGCGACGGAGGCGAGCGCGCCGGTCGTCAGGCAGTGCAGGGACAGGGCCAACCGCACCGGAAGATCGCGCCGGCCGGTCTTCGGGATCCCACCGAAGCCGTAGAGCAGCGACATGCTCCACAGGCCGGACAGCAGGGCGAACGAACCCACCGCCGCGCCGGCCAGGTGCACATCCCAGGAGGTGTCGGCGGCGACCGAGGTGATCTGGATGACCCCCTCGCCGAGCACGATGATGACGTAGAGGCTCAGCCGCTCCATCAGGTGCGGCACATCGGCGTAGGCCGCCTCGATCACCGGCAGCCGCCCGCGGTCGCCGTTCCTCCTCACGAGGCGCCCCGCCCACTCCTGCGCGCCCCGCAGCATGTGGCTGCCGGCGTCCACGAGTATGGCCAGCAGGTCGAACCCGATTCCCAGGGCCCACAGCCAGTAGCGCGCCGGAGCATCCACCCACAGCGACACGATCCACGGCAGGACACCGAGACCCATCTGGGCCACCGGCCAGTCCATCACCACCCGCCCGCGCCGCCAGAACCGGCTGGACAGCCAGCGCAGGAAGACGTATGCGGCGACGAACGCGAGGTGGTGCCTCGTACCGCGGATCCCGGGGACGGCCGCGACCATGACGGCGAGGCCGAGCATCGCCAGCAGGAGACCGGGCGTCCGGGCGCGGTCACCCTCGACGTTCCCGTAGACGGTGAAGCAGACCCAGGCGATCCAGAAGGCGAGGTACAGCAGGACGTACAGGGCGAGATCGGCGGCCGTCGGGCCCTCGTGCAGGAGGTGTGACAACTGCAGCACGCCCGCGACGACGACGAGGTCGAAGAAGAGCTCGGTCCAGGAGGCATGCCGCTCGACGCCGCCCGCCGACTCGGCGGTGTTCATGAATGTCATGAGGTGATCATCGGTCATGCTCCGATCGGTGATCTCCTGCAGGCTCCGGGCGGTGGCGTCAGCACCCTCCAACGCAGTCCGATCCGACAACCGCTCACCCACCGGCGACTTCACCTGTCCGGGACGTGGCACAACCCGATCAACGACTTCACCGCACCGAAGTGGCCGGTACTGCCTCCAACTGGGCCGGGCCTCAGGTGTGGTTCGCAGGTCCGTGGTCGGGGCAGTCGGTCAGTGCGTTAGCGGTCAGCGCGAGGTGCTGCGTGAGTAGTTCTGCGGCGGTGTCGGCGTCGCGCGCCAGCGTTGTCTCCTCCAGTCGGCGGTGTTCGGCGATGCCGTCCCGGCCCGGGGCACGGTGCGCCGACCAGCGGCGGGCCAGCTCGCTCGCGGTCCACATCCGGTCGAAGGCCTCCAGCAGGACGGCGTTGCCGCAGCCTTCGAGCAGGGTGCGGTGGAAGGCGCGGTGGGCTTCGGCCCATTCGGCGCTGTAGTACTCGCCCTCCCCTTCCGCGTACGCAGGGGTGCGGGCCAGCCGGTGGTGGGTGGCCCGCACGCGGGCCTCCCAGTCGACGTCGCCGCGTTCGATGGACATGCGCAGCATGATCGGTTCGATGGTGCGTCGGGCTTCCGCGATCTCCTGCCAGCGGCGGTCGGAGAAGGCCGGGACGGCGAAGCCGCGGTTGGGGAGACGGTCGGCGAGGCCCTCGCCGACCACCCGTAGCAGCGCCTCGCGCACGACGGCCAGGCTCACGCCCTGTTCCTTGGCGAGTTCCTGCGGCTTGAGGGCGTCGCCGGGGACGTACTGTCCGCGCATGATCCCGTCGCGCAGGCGTGTGTAGACCTGCTCGGAGAGCATCGGCTTCCCCGAGGCGGCCGCGGTGTGGGTCGTCATGCCACCATCATAGACGATCTGGAAGATAATCGATTATTACTGCTATGGTCGATTCGAAGTCGTCATCGGCATGCGGCATCGCCACCGCTGCGCGCCGGACGGCACTCGGGCGGGCCCCTTCGCGGCCGCCCGCAACACGCTCTGAAAAGGAACGATGCAATGAGCACCAACAACCCCTTCGCCCGCCTCCCGGAGACGGCATCCTTCACCGTCACCAGCACGACCGTCACCGACGGCGCCGCATGGCCGGTCGAGCAGTACTCCGGCCTCTCCGGCATCCCGGGAGGGAAGGACGTCTCTCCGCAGCTGTCCTGGAGCGGCGCCCCGGAAGGCACCCGGAGCTACGCCGTCACCGTCTACGACCCCGACGCGCCCACCGGCTCCGGGTTCTGGCACTGGGCGGTCGCCGACATCCCCGCCACCGTCACCGAGCTGCTTGAGGGTGCCGGCGACGACACCGGCTCCAGCCTGCCCGAGGGCGCGTTCCAGCTGCCCAACGACGCCCGCATGGCCCGCTTCATCGGCGCCGCCCCGCCGGCCGGACACGGCCCGCACCGCTACTTCATCGTGGTGCACGCCCTCGACGTCGACACCATCGGCGTCCCCACCGACGCCACCCCCGCCGTCCTCGGCTTCACCATGGCCGGCCACATCCTCGGCCGCGCAGTCCTGACCGCCACCGCCGAAACCCCCGCCTGACCAGCACCATGTCGCAACTCATCGACACCACGGAGATGTACCTGCGCACCATCCTGGAACTTGAGGAGGAAGGCGTGGTCCCCATGCGTGCCCGCATCGCCGAGCAACTGCACCAGAGCGGACCCACCGTCAGCCAGACCGTCGCCCGGATGGAGCGCGACGAACTGCTGCACGTCGCCCGCGACCGGCACCTGGAACTGACCGACCGGGGCCGCCGACTGGCCACACGTGTCATGCGCAAGCACCGCCTCGCCGAGTGCCTGCTCGTCGACGTGATCGGCCTGGAATGGGAACAGGCCCACACCGAAGCCTGCCGCTGGGAACACGTGATGAGCGAAGCCGTCGAACGCCGCGTCCTGCACCTGCTGCAACACCCGACCACATCCCCCTACGGCAACCCGATCCCGGGCCTGGAGGAGCTCGACAAGAAGAACACAACGGACCCGTCCCTCGGGGAGGAATTGAAGGGATTGATCAGCCTCAACGACTTCCGGCGGGCCCCGGACGGCGCGAGCGCGGTCGTACACCGCATCGGAGAGCCGATCCAGGCCGATCTCCGGCTGATGCACGCCCTGCGCCGCGCCGGGGTGCAGCCCGGCGCCGTCGTGCAGGTGACACCGTCGCCCGACGGTGTCACGGTCGCCAACGCACAAGGGGCCGCGGAACTTCCCGCACGGGCGGCCGCGCATGTCTTCGTGACCGCGCACTGAGCAGCCGTCACATGCCGCTCATCATCGTGGCCGGGGTGTCCGCGTTTTGCGGGCCGTTGGGCGTGCTCGGGCTCGCTGCGGCTTCGTCGAGCGCGGCTCGGCGGGCGGTGGCGTCCTCGCTCATCCGGCGGCGCAGCTCCCGATAGGTGTGGTGGTCGGTGAGCGAGGACCGGGCCGGCCGCGTGGTGGGCCGGCCGCCGGGGCCCTGGCCGGGCTGCACCACGGGGCGGCGCCGACGCGGACGTCGACGGCCGTCACGGTGCCGGGCCGCAGCTGCTCGAAGGCGGCGAGGATGTGGCGGGCCCGGTGGCGGAGTGGGCGGCCGGCGAGCACGCGCAGGCGGAGGGTGGTCGGCGCTCGCCGACCGGCCGTGGCCCAGCCGGCGAGTCGAGAGCAGAAGGCTCAGCGGGCCAGCAGGTCCCGGATCGCGGCCGCGATCTCGTCGGGTGCCTCTTCGGCCATGAAGTGCCCGGCTCGGGTCAGCCGGTGGTCCAGATCCGGCGCCCATGCCTTCCACACCCCGACAGCGTCGTAGCCGAGCTGCGCACCCCAGTCCTGCTGGACGACCGCCACGGGCATGGCCAGCTGCGACCCGGCGTCCAGGTCCGCCTGGTCGTGCGTGACGTCGATGTCCGCCGAGGCCCGGTAGTCCGCGACAATCGACGTCACCGCCGCGGCGCTCGCGCGCAGGTATTCGGCACGCACCTCTTCGGGCATGGTGGTCGGGTCGTTGGCCCAGGCGTCGAGGAACGAGCCGAAGAACGCGTCCGCACTGCCTGCGATCATCGCCTCCGGCAGGCCCGGCGGCTGCGCCATCAGGAAAAGGTGGTAACCGACCGACGCCGAGGCGCCGTGCAGGACGTTCCACATGTCGAGCGTCGGCACGATGTCGAGAATGCCCAGGTGCGTGATGGTCTCAGGATGGTCCAACCCCGCCCGGAAGGCGACCAGGGCTCCCCGGTCGTGGCCGACGAGGGCGAAGCGCTCGTGCCCGAGCGCCGCCGCCAGGGTCACGACGTCGGCGGCCATGGTGCGCTTGGCGTACACATCGGGGTCAGTGGCCGCCGGCTTGTCGCTGGCGCCGTAGCCCCGCAGGTCGGGACAGATCACCGTGTGCTCGTCGGCGAGACGCTCGGCGACGTGCCGCCACATCAGGTGGGTCTGGGGAAAACCGTGCAACAGCACGACCGGGCTGCCGCTGCCGCCGACAGCGGCAGCCAGCTCCACACCGTCCGCGCCGGGCAGGCGGATGTGATCGAAGCCGGGAATGGTGAGCGTCATGAGGGAGCATCCTTGCGGGTCGGGGACTTGACCGGATCAGCTTGGGCGACAGCGATCAGCAGCCGATCAGTACGGTTGGGCGCAGCCGGCCCCTGGCCCGGAGGATAGGAGCATGCGAATCGACGTGCTCGGTGCGGTGCGGGCCCTCCACGACGACGGCAGCCCGGTTGACCTGGGCGGACCCCGCCATCGTGAGGTACTCGCCCGGCTCGTCGCCGCCGAGGGACGGATGGTCACCACCGACACCTTCGTCAATGACCTGTGGACCGATCCACCTGCCCGCGCCGTGGGCGCGCTGCGCACCTTCGTCGCCGCGCTGCGCCGCGCCCTCGAACCCGACCGACCGCCCCGCGATCCGCCGCGCGTCATCGTCACCGAAGGTCCCGGCTACGCGCTGCGCCTGCCGCGCGAGGACGTGGACGTCCATCGGTTCCAGGACGCCCTGGCCCGAGCCCGCCGCACCCCCGAGGCGGTGACCGACCTCGGCGCGGCACTCGCGGCCTGGCGCGGACCCGCCTACGCCGATGTGACCGGCTCCCCATGGGCGCAGCGCGAGCAGACCCGGCTGGAGGAGCTCAGGTTGGACGGGGTGGAAGTGCGCGCCCGCATCCTCCTCGACTCCGGGGAAGGGGCAGATCTCGTCGCCGAACTGGGTGCCCATGTCGCCGAACACCCGTGGCGCGAGTCGGCCTGGGAGCTGGTTGCCCGCGCGCTGTACCGCGCCGGCCGCCGGGCCGACGCGCTGGCCGCTCTCCGCCGCGCCCGCGCGATGCTCGTCGGCCAACTCGGACTCGACCCCGGTGGCGACCTGCAGCGCCTGGAGAGGGACATCCTCAACGGGTCCGCGCGCCCCGAAGGAGCACGTACCGCGTGGACCGGCCCTGGTGTCCGGCTCGGCCCGCGCACCACCGTGGATCTGGCCCGCACCCTCGCACTGGCGGGTGGCGACGCCCTCGTCCACTCGCGGCGCGACCGCCTCGCCGCCGTCCGGGCGGCGGAACGCACGGGCGACCTCTCCCTGACCGCCCGCATCATCGGCGCCTACGACGTGCCCGCCATCTGGAGCCGGGCCGATGACCCGGAGCAGTCCCGCGCCGTCGTCGCTGCTGCCGAGCGCACGCTCACCGGGCTCGGACCAGGCGGCCCCGCCGACCTGCGCGCCCGCCTCCTGGCCACGGTCGCCGTCGAGAGCCGCAGCGCCGATCTGTCCGGGACCGAGCTGAAGCACGCGCAGCAGGCGGCGCGTCAGGCAGAGGCGCTGGCACGGGACCTGGCCGATCCAGCCCTGCTGGCCTTCGCCCTCAACGGGGTGTTCCTGCAGTCCTTCAGCGGCCCCGGGCTCGCGGCGGCACGGGACAGGATCGGCGCCGAGATCCTCGACCTGTCCACCCGGCACGAGCTGCCGAACTTCGCCGTACTCGGCCGACTCGTCCGCCTGCAATCCGCCTCGGCCCTCGGCGACCTCGACGCCGCGACCTCGCACGCCGATGCAGCCGACCGGCTCGCCGCCGCCACCGAGGCGCCCCTCGTCCCCGTCCTCACCGGGTGGTTCAGGGCCCGGGCCACGGCCGCCCGCAGCGCCGAACCCGGCGGACCGACCGCCGCCACGGCAGCAGCGCACTACCGCGCCGCCGAGGACACCCTCCGGACGGCCGGAATGCCGGGGCTGCACCGCGGCCTCTTCCCGCTCGCCCTGCTGGGACTGCGCCTGCTGCACGACCGGCCCGCGCCCACCGACCCGCACCTCGACTGGGGCCCGTACGGGCCCTGGACGCGACCCCTCGTGCTGCTCGCCCAGAACCGGGGCGAGCAGGCCCGTACCGCCCTCGCCGCGGTGCCCGAACCACCGCGTGACCACATGCAGGAGGCCATGTGGTGCCTGACCGCCCGTGCCGCCGTACGCCTCGGCGAGCGCGGAATCGCCGCCCGCGCTGCGGCTGCCCTGCGTGATGCCCGTGCAGAACACGCGGGCGCCGCCAGCGGATTGCTGACCCTGGGCCCGGTGGCGCGGTACCTGGCAGAAGCGGAGGCATGCGCCGGAGCGGGGTGAGCGACCGCCGTCCGCGAGCCCCGGGCCCGTCCGCGCTCACCTCACGGCCCGCGGGATCAGGTCGCCATGACGTTCAGGGGCGTCTGTGGCCGACACCAGGCAGTCGCGACGGCTCGGCGCCACGCGTGGTGATCCACCTGCTCACCCTCGTACCCCCGCTCCGTAATGGCTTGAGGTGATCGTGCCGGAGGACCGCGGCCCGGGCCGCCGGCCCGATTCACTTGATGCGGGCCCGTCTGCGATCGGTGTGCCGGTGCGGTCGCCGGTGCCCGGGAGGTCCTTGGCGGGCCGGCCTGCGGGTGCGCTCACCGGGCATCGACCGGGTGGGGACGCCGAGTGTGAGCAGGGCGAGCGCCGGCAGCACGGCGACGATGATTCCCATCGGCAAGGCGTCGGTGGCGCCACCCGCGCCGGCCAGCGGAGCAAGTGCCGCTCCGAACATGAACTGGCTGAAGCCGAGCAGGGCGGCGGCCGACCCGGCGTGTCCGCCGTGGCCGGCCAGGGCCTGGGCCGCGGCGTTCGGCATGACCAGGCCCACGCTGGAGACCAGGACGAACAGGCCGATCAGGAGCACGGGCAGGGGCGCCCGTGTCAGCACCGCGCCCAGGACCGTGGTGCCACCGGCTGTCGCGCCCAGCAGACCGGCGAGCAGCAGCACGCGGGCGCCGGCCCGGGCCACCAGCCGGCCGCTGATCCGGGCGGCCGCGACGAGTCCGGCGGCGTTGGCGGCGAACACGGCGCTGTACTGCTGCGGTGACAGGCCGTGGATTTCCTGCAGGACGAACGGCGAGCCGGAGATGTAGGCGAACATCGCCGCGAAGACCAGGCCGTTGGCCAGGACGTACCCGGTGAAGACCCGGTCGCCGAGCAGTTGCCCGATGACAGCCGGCAGCGGCTGGCGTGACGCGGAGGGCCGGGTCTGCGGCAGTCCTGCGGCGGAGGCCGCCAGCATCACGGCGCCGAGTACGGCCAGGGCCACGAAGATTCCGGGCCAGGCCGTGACGCGCAGTAGCTGGCCGCCGAGGACCGGCGCGAGCACCGGCGCCAGGCCGGTGATCAAGGTCAGTGTGGAGAAGAGACGTGCGGTGCGGGTTCCGGAGGTGCGGTCGCGGACCATGGCGTTGGCGATGACGATGCCGAACGCCCCGCCGATGCCCTGGACCAGGCGTAGGCCGACGAAGGTCGGGACGTCGGGTGCCACCGCGCAGAGCGCGCTGGCGATCGTGTAGAGGGCGAGGCCCGCCAGCAACGGACGCCGCCGGCCGTAGGTGTCGCTCAGCGGCCCGGCGATCAGCTGCCCGACGGCCAGCCCGGCCAGGCAGGCGGTGATGGTGAGCTGGGTGGCCGCGGCGCCGGCGCGCAGGTCGCCGGCGAGGTCCGGCAGTCCGGGCAGGTAGCCGTCGATGGACAGTGGTCCCAGGGCCACGAGCGCTGCGAGCAGGACGATGAATCGGGTGTGCGGGCCGGCGGCGTCGTTGCTCATGGCTCAGTACGCCACGGTGATGCGGCGGCGGATCGCGGTGCCGCTCTCGATCGTGTCGGCCAAGGCGATCGCGTAGTCGGCGTACGAGATGCGGCTGTTGCCGTCGTCGTCGGTGAGCAGGGTGTCCCCGGCGCTGCGGTAGGCCCCGGTCCGCTCGCCCGCTGCGATGACCGCGGCGGGCGACACGTACGTCCAGTCGAGGTCGTGCACGCCGCGGTAGAGGTCGAGCGCTTCGGACTGGGCCTCGGCGTTGGCCTTCCACAGCGCGGGGAAGTCCGGGTCGTCCATGACCCGGGCGCCGGTCGGCGTGCGCAGGCTGCCGGCACCGCCGATGGTGACCAGGCGGGTGACGCCGGCTCGGCGGAGTCCGTCGATCAGCGCACGGGCGGCACCGACGATCGTGGCGCGGTCGTCCTCCTGGCCGATCCGGGGGCCGACGGCCGACAGTACGGCGTCGTGGGAGGCGGCGAGGCCGGCGACCGCGGCGGCGTCCGTGACGTCACCGGTGGTCACGGTCAGGGCCTTGTGCTCGAGTCCGTCGACGTGGCCGGCTCGAGTGACCGCGGTGACGGTGTGGCCGCGACGCAGGAGTTCCTCGGTGGTGGGCCGGCCGATGTTGCCGCCGGCACCGAACAGGACGATCTTCATGTGTTGCTCCTTGTTTCTGATGGTCTCTGATGTTTTCTGATGGTCAAAGGACGGGCCGGCCGTCGGCGATGATGGCCGCGGTGATGCCGCGCTCGGCGGCGGCGTGCTGGAAGCGCTGCTCGATGTCGGGTTGTTCGGTGTAGAACGGCGGGTTGTGGAACAGGCCGTAGTGCATAGCGCAGACGGTGGCGGCGCCGAGTGCGACGGCGGCCTCCACGCCCTGCTCGGGGGTCATGGTCGCCGGGACGTTGGCCGCGTAGCCCTCGAAGTGGGCGATGACGCCGTTGACCGGGACGAACGCGACGTCGAACGGGCCGTGGTCGCGGGCGATCTGCCACCAGCTGCCGTGCCACTGGGTGTCGCCGCAGTGGATGATCCGCCGACCGGCGCCTTCGACGACCCAGGCGACCTGGTCGCAGTCGTTGCCGCGCCAGTCCAGCGAGGTCACCGGGGTGACGGTCAGCTCTCCGATGCGGCGTGACCGGCCCAGGTCCTGGGCAACGGGGGTGATGCCCGCCTCGTGCAGCGCCGCCGCGCTCGGGGTGTGGCAGCCGATCGTGCCGGTGGCCGCGATCCGGGCGATCAGGTCGTGGTCGTAGTGGTCGGGGTGCAGGTGGGTGATGAGGGCGTGGGTGCCGGGCGGGGTGTCGACCGGGTCGACCGGCCGGTGCGGCGGCCCCATCACCGGCGCCAGCGGAGCGACGTTCTCAAGCGGGTCGATCAGCAGGCGGGTGTCGCCGAGACGGATCTCGACGCCGGCCCAGGCCAGCCGACGCACGGAAAGGGTGGTGGTCATGGGCAGCGACGCTAGACCGCCGTTGTTGAGAAAGTCAACAAGAGAGTTCTGAATCTCAACGCCGCAAGGTAGGGTGGTGGCATGCGCACCTACGGGCAGTACTGCGGCATCGCGAAAGCACTGGACACCATCGGCGACCGGTGGACCCTGCTGATCGTCCGTGAACTGCTCGCCCTGGGTCCGTGCCGGCACACCGACCTGCGCAACGGGCTGCCCGGGATCGCCAGTAATCTGCTGGTCGACCGGCTCCGCGAACTGGAGGAAGCCGGCCTGATCCACCGCAAGGCCGCCCCGCCGCCGGTGGCCACCACCCTGTTCTCTCTCACCGAGCGTGGCCGCGCGCTGGAGCCGGTGCTGCAGGAACTGAGCCGATGGGGAATTCCGCTGTTGCGCGAGCCGGCCGGCAGCGACACCTTCCGCACCCACTGGCTGGACATGCCCGCCCGGGCACTGACCGACCACCGTCCCGACCAGCCGGCAATCGCCCTGCAACTGCACGCCGACGGCAACGAAGACCTGGTCATCGAAGTCAAGGACGGCTCGGTGCACACCCACGCCGGCCGGGTCGACCACCCCACCGCGTCCCTGACCGGACCGCCGCACCTGCTGGCCGCGACCCTGCTCGGCGACCTCGATCTGAGCGCCGCGGTACAGCAAGGCCTGCAGCTCAGCGGCAATCGCGAGGCAGTACTGCGCATCCTGCCCCGCTGAACGACCGGCCGCGCGCGAGACTGCGACCTCAAGCCCTACCGAGTCTGCGCCGGTCTCGAAAACGGTCCTCTGCCGTGCGCAACGGGCTGCTGGGACCGGCTGCCGTGGCCGCGGCGATCACCACCACGGTCTGGCTCGGGCCGTGGCCAACGGAACCACAGCATCATGTCGCCGTGACCCGCGAGGGGCAGATGGTCCCGCACGCATGGGGGACCGAAATTCCCGTGGTACTGACCGGTCTGAATCCCGGTCGGACCTACCGTGTGCTGACCGCCCACGCCGCTGGGAATCGCGCCCTGGGCGGCGGCGTGCGCATCCCCGAGGGTGAGACCGTGCACATGAGGATCACGACGGCCGTACCACGCCAGGCCGTAGCGGTGGTGCTCGTGGAGGACGAGAGCGGCCGGGAGATGGCGCGGATGTCCGTTTCCCCGACTGCCCGATGACCCCAGCAGCGGACCGTGCCGGACTCCCGGAGAGGTCTGCGCTGTGCTTCCCCTCGTAACGTAGAGCTCTGACCCGATGTGGAGTTGAGGGCGGGTAAGCGACGTGGCGACGACGCCGAGTTCCGTGAGGGGGCGGTGTGGATCGTGCTGGAGACTGAACGACTTGTCCCCGGGCCGGACGGGCACGCCTCGCCCCGGTGGCCGGAACCCGTGGCGGCGGTTTCAGTTCCGCGCGCGGCATATCGGTCCAACACCCCTGAGCCTGCGCGGCCCGCCCCCAAGCCGGCCGTACCTGTACGGCTCACAGCCTCAGCGTCGGTGCCGGGCCTGATGGGCCGCGATCAGGTCGCGGTACCACGCGTACGACGCCTTCGGCGTGCGCGTCTGCGTCTCGAAGTCGACGTGGACGAGGCCGAAGCGCTGGTGGTAGCCCTCGGCCCATTCGAAGTTGTCGAGGAGGGACCAGGTGTAGTAGCCGCGGACGTCGACACCTTCGGCGATGGCGGTGGCGAGGGCGTCGAGGTGGGTGGCGAGGTAGTCGATGCGCAGCTGGTCGGGGGCGGCGGACTCGTCGACGGAGCAGCCGTTTTCGGTGATGGCGATGGGCGGGAGGGCGATGCCGTACAACTCCTGCAATCCGACGAGGAGTCGGCGGAGGCCGTCGGGGACGACGGGCCAGCCGAAGGCGGTGTGGGGGACGTCGGGGATGTCGACGAGGTCGAAGGGCAGGCTCGGGTCGGTGGGGGCGGCGATGCGGGTGGGGTTGTAGTAGTTGACGCCGAGGGCGTCGAGGCCGGGGGCGTGGATGAGGTCGGTGTCGCCGGGGTGGATCGCGCCGAAGATGTCGTCGGGGACCCCGAGGGCGGAGAGGTCGGGGTAGCGGCCGAGGAGGACGGGGTCGGTGAACAGGCGGTTGTGGAGGGCGTCGTATGCCGCGGCGGCAGTCAGGTCGGCGGGGTTCGGGGTGGCCGGTTCGACGGGGGTGAGGTTGTTGGAGAGCATCACCTCCAGGCCGCGCTCGTGGAGCAGCGAGGCGGCCAGACCGTGGCCGAGGAGTTGGTGGTGGGCCGCGGGGAGGGCCTCGAACATGAGGGCGCGGCCGGGGGCGTGGATGCCCATCGCGTAGCCGAAGACGGTGTGGACGAAGGGCTCGTTGAGGGTGATCCACGTCGAAATGCGGTCGCCGAGCCGGTCGGCCGTGGCGGCGGCGTAGTCGGCGAAGCGGTACGCGGTGTCGCGGTTGAGCCAGCCGCCTTCGTCCTCCAAGGCTTGCGGGAGGTCCCAGTGGAAGAGGGTGGGCAGCGGGGTGATCCCCGCCTCCAGCAGGGCGTCGACCAGGCGGTCGTAGAAGGCCAGCCCGGCGGGGTTCACGGGCCCCGTGCCGGTGGGAAGGACGCGGGACCAGGCGATGGAGAAGCGGTAGCCGTCGAGCCCGAGGCCCTTCATCAGGGCGATGTCCTCGGGGTAGCGGTGGTAGTGGTCGCAGGCGACCGCCCCCGTGTGCCCGTCTCGAATGACTCCGGGGCGGGTGACGAAGGTGTCCCAGACGGACGGGCCGCGGCCGTCCTCCTCCGCCGCCCCCTCGATCTGGTAGGCGGCGGTGGCGACACCCCAGCGGAACCCCGCCGGCAGGTCGTGGCGGTCCGGCATGGCGGCCTCCTGACAGTAACGTGAGGAATGCTCATGTTACTGACGTCACGCTGAAACACCAGAGGAGGCGGGACACCAGCGGGACGGCCGACGTCGGCGACGCCGGCGACGGCGGATCCGCACCGCCGGCCCCTCGGTCAGCCTCCGACACCGACATCCGCGAAGGGCGCCGGACTCAGGCCGAGCGGGCCTCCGAAGGGCGAGTTCAAGGCATAGACGAGGACGACCATGAAGGCGATGAGGCTGGTGAACCCCATGGCCAGCACCAGGTGGGTGCCGGTGCGCTCGATCCCGAAGAGGAACATCAGTCCCAGGGTGAGTGCGCCGCCGGCGAGCAGGCCGAACCACATGACCCCCGACATGCCCCGGTTCCCGGCCGCCTCACGGCCGTGACGCGCCTGGTAGGCCACCGAGATCTGCCCGAACGCCAGCTGGTCCACCTGCTGTTGCGCGTTGGTGGTGGGCTCGAAGGACGTCCAGGCGTTCTGCACGTCGTGAAGGAGCGTCCAGCCGCGCGTGCCCAGCGGCTTGCGCTGCTCCATCAGCGGCCACTCCTCGTTCCGGACATACGCGGCGTAGGTGTCCGCCGCCGCGCGGGCCCGCTGAGCAGCGGCGGGTGGAAGCCCGTCGGCGAGCAGGAACGTCTGGTGCACTGCCCCCGCCTCGGCGCTGATGTTGGCATCGGCGTCGTCCTTGGCCTCCCACACCGTGACCAGCGCAAGGCCCAGCACCAGGGCGTACAGCACGCCGACCATCATCGTCAGGTACTCGGCGGTGTCGTCGCGCGCCTCTCCCGCCGGCGCCGACCGCCTGGCCCTACGGCCGTTGAACAGGACAGCGCCCCCGGCGACGGCGACGAATCCGACGACGATGCCGATCACGGCGATCACGTGTTCCATGGCGCCCCTGCACTCGGGTCGGATCGGCGGCGCGCCCTCCGGCGACGCCACGCGACGGCTGCGGCGGCGATCGCGGGAACGAACAGGACCAGGAAGAACAGGACGAACCTGTGCAGCACCGGGAGCGTGCCCTGGCCGAAACGACCGGGACGCAGAAGAGGTGACCGCACGTTGTTCCCCCCGGCACGTGCTCCCGGGGAACCGGAGGGTGTCGCGGACGCGGTACCGGGACCACTCGGCGAGCCCCCCACGGGCTTGCGCCCGCTGCCCGGCACCCCGGCACCGCCGACACCACCGGCGCCGGCTGCCCCGGCTGCCCCGGCTGCCGGCGCACCGGATGCGGGAGCCCTGGCCGCGGCTGCGCCGGGTGCGGGTGCGCCGGGTGCGGGTGCGCCGGGTGCGGGTGCGCCGGGTGCGGGTGCGCCGGGTGCGGGTGCGCCGGGTGCGGGTGCGCCGGGTGCGGGTGCGC
>NZ_JBHWCL010000121.1:0-30828 GCF_042735125.1 Kitasatospora sp. NPDC059599
GTTTGGTGGGGTTGTTTTTTTTTTTAATCCCCCGGGGGCAAACGGGCAACGGGGGGGGGGGGGGGGGGGGGGCCAGGGGGGGGGGGGCGCCCCCCGGGGGGGGGCGCCCCGCCCCTCGGCGGTTCAGGACGGGCTCGGCCCCTGCGGGCTCAGCCCTTCTGCATGACCTCGGGCTCGTGCCGGCGCTGGAGCCGGGTGACGAGGACGCCGATGAGGATCGAGATCACGATCAGCACGCCCGCGTCGATCGACCACTGGGCCACCGCGTGCTTCCACAGCGGGTCGTAGTCCGGGTGCTGGAAGTCCTTGTTCCAGGGGCCCATGAGCTTGGACAGGTCGAGCGTGGTGGAGACCATGCCGGTGCCCCAGCGGGCCGGCATCAGCCAGGCGACCTGCTCCAGACCGGGCTTGCCGAAGATCTGGAAGAGGCAGCCGGTGAAGACGACCTGGACGATGGCGAACATGACCAGCAGCGGCATGGTCTTCTCGGCGGTCTTCACCAGCGCGGAGATCATCAGGCCGAACATCATCGCGGCGAAGCTCAGCAGGATCATGCCGATGGTCATCTCGATGATCGGCAGGTTCTTGACGATCAGGCCGTGCTCGGGGAGCTTGCGCGGCAGGAAGCCGACGGCGGAGATGATGGCGCCCTGGATCACGCTGAAGAAGCCCAGCACGATGATCTTGGACATCATGTACGCCGACCGGGAGAGCCCGGTGGCCCGTTCCCGTTCGTAGATCGCCCGTTCCTTGATCAGTTCTCGGACGGAGTTGGCGGCGCCGGAGAAACAGGCCCCGATCGCCAGGATCAGGAGGATCGTCGCGGCTCCGCTGTTCAGCCCCAGCTGCGACTTCGGGTTCGGCGCGAGCCCCGGTGCGTTGGGGATCAGCACGCTGACCGCGCCGATGACCGCGGGCAGCAGCACCGACAGGGCGAGGAAGCCGCGGTCCGAGGCGAGCACGGACATGTAGCGCCGCATCAGGGTCCACAGCTGGGAGCCCCAGCTCTGCGGCTTCGGCGGCTTGACGGCCTCCTGGGCCACCTGCACGTGCTGGACCTCGCCCGCCTCGACGGTGGGCGCGGAGTACTGCTGGTAGTGCACCGAGCCGCGGTAGCGGCCGGCCCAGTCGTGCTCCGGGTAGTTCTCGAAGGCCTGGAAGACGTCCGCCCAGGTCTCGTACCCGAAGAAGTGCAGCGCCTCGTCCGGCGGGCCGAAGTAGGCCACCGCGCCGCCCGGCGCCATCACCAGCAGCCGGTCGCAGAGCGCGAGTTCGGCCACCGAGTGGGTGACGACCAGGATCGTGCGGCCGTCGTCGGCGAGGCCGCGCAGCATCTGCATGACCTCGCGGTCCATGCCCGGGTCGAGGCCCGAGGTGGGCTCGTCCAGGAAGATCAGCGACGGCTTGGTGAGCAGCTCCAGGGCGACCGAGACGCGCTTCTGCTGGCCGCCGGAGAGCGCGGTGATCTTGTTGTCGGCGCGCTTGTCCAGGCGCAGCTCGTACAGCACCTCGTCGATCCGGGCGTCGCGCTCGCGGGCCTCGGTGTCACCGGGGAAGCGCAGCCGGGCCGCGTACTTGAGGCCCTTCCGGACGGTGAGTTCGCGGTGCAGGATCTCCGACTGCGGCACCAGGCCGATGCGGGAACGGAGTTCGGCGAACTGCTTGTAGAGGTTGCGCCCGTCGTACAGCACCTCGCCGCGGTCGGCGGGGCGGTAGCCGGTGAGGGCGCGCAGCAGGGTCGACTTGCCGGAGCCGGACGGGCCGATGACCGCGACCAGGGACTTCTCCGGGACGCCGAAGCTGACGTCGTTGAGCAGGACCTTCTTGGCGCCCTTGTGCTCGACCTCGACGGTCAGGTGGCGGGCGGAGAAGGAGACCGCGCCGGTGTCGACGAACTCCTGCAGCTGGTCGCCGACCAGCACGAAGCCGGAGTGGCCGACGGTCAGCCGGTCCTGCGGGCCCATCAGCTGACGCTGCACCCGCTGGCCGTTGAGGAAGATGCCGTTGTGGCTGCCGAGGTCGACGATCTCGTAACGGCCGTCCGGGAGCTGGCGCAGCTCGGCGTGGTGACGGGAGACCTGGAGGTCGGACACCACGATGTCGTTGTCGAGCGCGCGACCGATCCGGACGGTGTTCATGCCCGAGGTCAGGCTGCGGATGATGGTCGGCTGCGGGCCGCCACCACCGTGCTGCGACTGCGGCTGCGGCTGGGACTGCGGGAAACCCTGCTGCTGCGGGAAACCCTGGTCCTGCGGGAAACCCTGGTCCTGCGGGAAACCGCCCTGCTGGGGCTGCGGCGCGTACTGCTGCTGCGGGAAGGGCTGCTGGGCCTGCGGCTGACCGGCCCAGGCCTGCTGCTGCGGCGGCTGCTGGTACGGGTCCTGCTGCTGCCAGCCCGGCTGCTGCGGCTGCGGCACCGGGCCGCGGCTGGTGGCGGCCTCGTGCATCGGGGTGGCGTGCGGGGCGGCGTGCGCGGGCGCGGAGAAGCCGAGCCGGGGGCCGTTCTCCGGGTTGCCCAGGTTGACGACGGCTCCGGGGAACAACTGGGCCTGCATGGTGCGGGCTCCGGCCACGTACGTCCCGTTGGTGCTGCCGTGGTCGTCCAGCTGCCAACCACTGCCGTTGAAGCTCATGGTCCCGTGGTGCCAGGAGACCCTGGCGTCGTCGAACGGGAAGTCCGACTGCGGGTTGCGCCCGATGGTGTAGGACCGCCCGGGCTCCAGAGTCCGCTGCTGTCCGTTGATCTCAATGACGAGTTGCGGCACTGCGCGCCTGCCCCGCTCTCTCGGTTCCCCCGAATTGTGGCCCCCGGCCGGGGTGCGATGTTCCTGTGACTGACGGGGGGAATCATTCCAGCCCGTCGACCGCCGATGAAAGTCACCCCGGGTGACTGTGACCAGGCTGCTACCGGAGCGCGGGCCCGCGGCGTCCCGCGAGGTGGGACGGGTGCCCTCGGGCCACCCGCCGACGGGTAGCGTGGGACACACCATGAACGCATCGCCCCTGGCCGCTGAGCCCCTCCCCGCCGCCCAGCCCCGGACCGCGGACGAGCGCACCCTGCTCGTCAAGGTGTTCGGCAAGGACCGCCCCGGCATCACCGCCGGCCTCTTCGCGACGCTGGCCGGATTCGGCGTCGACGTCATCGACATCGAGCAGGTCGTGACCCGTGGCCGCATCACGCTGTGCGCCCTGGTCACCCCACCCCCCGCGGCCGGTGCCGAGGGCGGACTGCGGGCCACCGTCCACCGCTGGGCGGACGAGCAGAAGCTCCAGGCCGAGATCCTCTCCGGCATCGGCGACAACCGGCCGCGCCGCGAGGGCCGTTCGCACGTCACCGTGCTCGGCCACCCGCTGACCGCCGCCGCCGTCTCCGCGCTGACCTCCCGGATCACCGCGGCGGGCGGCAACATCGACCGTGTCTTCCGGCTCGCCAAGTACCCGGTGACGGCGGTCGAGCTGGCCGTCTCCGGTGTGGCCACCGAGGAGCTGCGGGCCGAGCTCGCGCAGGAGGCGGCCACCCAGCGGGTGGACGTCGCGGTGGTGGCGTCCGGGCTGGAGCGCCGGGCCAAGCGCCTGGTGGTCATGGACGTCGACTCCACGCTCATCCAGGACGAGGTGATCGAGCTGTTCGCCGCCCACGCGGGCTGCGAGGAGCAGGTCGCCGAGGTGACGGCGGCGGCGATGCGCGGCGAGCTGGACTTCGCCGAGTCGCTGCACGCCCGGGTGGCGCTGCTGGCCGGGCTGGACGCCTCGGTGACCGAGAAGGTCCGCGCGGAGGTCCGTTTCACGCCGGGGGCGCGCACCCTGATCCGCACGCTGCAGCGCCTCGGCTTCCAGGTCGCGGTGGTGTCCGGCGGGTTCACCCAGGTCACCGACCACCTGGTGGAGCAGCTGGGGCTGGACTTCGCGGCGGCCAACACCCTGGAGGTGGTGGACGGCAGGTTCACCGGCCGGGTGGTCGGCGAGATCGTGGACCGGGCCGGCAAGGCCCGCTGGCTGGCCCGCTTCGCCGAGCAGGCGAAGGTGCCGCTGGAGCAGACGGTGGCGATCGGCGACGGCGCCAACGACCTGGACATGCTGAACGCGGCCGGGCTCGGGGTGGCGTTCAACGCCAAGCCGGTGGTGCGCGAGGCGGCCGACACTGCGGTGAACGTGCCGTTCCTGGACACCGTGCTGTACCTGCTGGGCATCACCCGCGAGGAGGTCGAGGCGGCCGACGCGCTGCACGGCACCCCGACCGAGGACGAGTGACCGGGGCCGGGTGACCGGGGCCGGGCGACCGCCCGCCGTCGTGCACCGAGGGCGTCACCGGCGGCGACGGACGACAGACCCGGCAGGGCCCGCCCGAGGAGGCCTGCGGACGTACGGGAGGGGCGCGCGGATCCGGTCCGCGCGCCCCTCCCGTACGTTTCCGGTCAGTCCTGCGGCGTGTAGTACGAGACCAGCTCGGCCACGCCCGGTTCGACGCCCTTCCACGAGCCGCCGAAGCTGAGCACCGCGATCGCCGCCGTCGGGAAGCCGCCGAGCCGCAGCCGCTCCAGCGCGTCCCGGTCGCCCGCGTCCCCGGCCAGCACCTGGGTCAGGCCCAGCACGCCGGGGTTGTGGCCGACCAGCACCACGTCCGCGTACTCCTCCGGGGTCTCGTGGAGGACGGCGATGATCTCACCGGGGCTGGCCTCGTAGATCCGGTCCTCGTACACCGTCTTGCGAGCCCGCTTGGGCAGCTCGTGCGCCGCCAGCTTCCAGGTCTCGCGGGTGCGCAGGGCCGTGGAGCAGAGCACGTAGTCGGGGTTGATGCCGGAGTCGACCAGCCAGCGGCCGGCGTCCGGGGCCTGGTGGCGGCCCCGGTCGGCCAGCGGCCGCTCATGGTCGTCCACGCCGTTCGGCCAGTCGGCCTTGGCATGACGGAGAACGATGATCCTGCGGGGCGTGTCGGCGCTCATACCCAGCAAGCTTGGCAGAAAAGCCGCCGGGTGGCGCGATGCTCCCGGTTGCCGCCACTCCCCCGGGTGTCGGGTGCCATCATGGCCCGTCCACCGGGACGTCGGACGGCGGTCGGACGGGCGTCGGCCCGGACGGCCGCCAGGCGGACGGCCCAGCGGTCACCGGACCGGACGGTCGTCAGCCCATCGAGGTGGCGACGGAGGCGATGACCGCCACCAGCACCACGATGGCGCCGAAGGCCAGGGCGATACGGCCGAGCTGCTTGCGGCCGTCGGTCGGGTTCGGGTCGAGAACGGGCATGTCGGGAATTCTCCCACCCCGAACACGCCCGTCCTGCGGCGCCCCCGCCGCCTTGGCCGGCCCTTGACCTTCGCAGCTGCCCCTTGACCTCCGGCACCCCGGACACTCCGCGCCCCGGCCGACCGCCCCGGGCGACCGCACCCCGGCCGACCACCCCGGGCCCCGGCCGCTCGACGCCGGGCCCGGGGGTCAGGCCTTGACCGGCTCCGCCGGGCGGACCGCCTCGTCCTCGATGTGCCGGGCCATCGCGGCCCGCAGGCCGAACAGCATCTGCGGCACCAGCAGCAGCGCCAGGAAGCCGAGCGGCCCGTACCACTCGCCGGTGACCTGGTAGATCCGGCCGATCAGGATCGGGCCCGGGATGGAGATCAGGTAGCCGACGCCCTGGGCGAAGGCGGACAGCTGCGCCACCCCGCCCGAGGTCCGGGCGCGCAGCCCGATCATCGTCAGCACCAGCGGGAAGGCGCAGTTGGACAGGCCCACCAGGACCGCCCAGACCCACGGCGCACCGGCCGGGGCCAGCGCCAACCCGGCGTACCCGGCGATGCCGCAGGAGGCCAGCACGACCACGAACAGTCGCTGGTCGCCGCGGCGGGCGGCCAGGTTGGGCAGGACGAAGGAGACCGGCACGCCGATCACCATGGTCACGGCGAGCAGCACCCCGGAGGTGCCCTTGTCGATGCCGGCGTCCTGGAAGATCTTCGGCAGCCAGCCCATCACCACGTAGGCACCGGTGGCCTGGAGGCCGAAGAAGCAGGCCAGCGCCCAGGCCGTGCGGCTGCGGGTGATCGGCAGCTTGGCGGGGACGGCGGCGCCGTCCGCCCGCTCGCCGCGCTCGCGCCTGGTGATCAGCACCGGCAGCCAGAGCAGCAGGGCCAGGGCGCCGAGGCCCGCCCAGATGCCCAGGCCGAAGCGCCAGTCGCCGCCGAGGGAGGCGGTCAGCGGCACGGTGACGGCGGCGGCCAGCGCGGTGCCGGCGGACAGTGCCATGGAGTACAGGCCGATCATCGGGCCGACCTTCTCCGGGAAGTAGCGCTTGATGACCACCGGGATGAGCACGTTGGAGACGGCCACGCCGGCCAGGGCGAGCGCGGTCAGCAGCAGGAACACCCCGGTGCCGCCGGCGAAGGAGCGGGCCAGCACGCCCGCGGTGATCGCGGCCATGCCCGCGGTGATCACCGCGATCGGGCCGATCCGCCGGGCCATCGTGGGTGCGGCGAAGCCGAACAGCCCGAAGCACAGCGAGGGGACCGCGGTGAGCAGTCCGGCGAGGGTCGGGTTCATCCCGAGGTCGGCTCGGACCTGGTCGAGCAGCGGCCCGAGGCTGGTGACCACGGGGCGCAGGTTGAAGGCGGCGGCGGCGATCGCGACGGCGAACAGCCAACCCGGGCGGCCGGTGGAGGAGGAGGTGGAAGGGGCGGGGTCGGCGGGCCGCTCGGTCTGCGGCCTGGCCTGGTTCCGCGGGGAAGCGGTGGTCTCTGCTGCGGGCATGTGCGCCATCATAGAATGATGGGATGAATTGATGCACCCTGGAATTGGCATGATGTGCCGACCGTTCATCCGACGGCCACGTTCCACCCAGGCCGCCCCGAGCCGTAGTCGCAAGGAGTCCCCGTGGCGCTGTCCTCGCCGAGGCGCACCCCGCTGTCCGACCAGGTGATCGCCCAGCTGCGTGCCCAGATCACCTCCGGGGAGTGGCCGGTGGGCTCGCGCATCCCCACCGAGGCCGCCCTGGTCGAGCAGCTGGGCGTCGCGCGCAACACCGTGCGCGAGGCCGTCCGCGCCCTCGCCCACAACGGCCTGCTCGACATCCGCCAGGGCTCCGGCACCTACGTGCTGGCCACCAGCGAACTGGCCGGGGTGATGCACCGCCGCTTCGCCGACGCCGACCAGGCGCAGGTCGCCGAGCTGCGGGCGGCACTGGAGACCTCGGCGGCCGGCCTGGCCGCCCAGCGCCGCACCGGGCGCGACCTGGAGCTGCTGGACGGCGCCCTGGCCCGCCGGGAGGGCGCCTGGCACTCCGGTGACGCCGAGGACTTCGTCCAGGCCGACGCCGCCTTCCACCAGGCCGTGGTCGCGGCCGCCCACAACGACGTGCTGCTCGCCGTCTACGCCGACCTCGGCGAGGTCACCCGCGCGCACCTGCGGCACGACGTCGGCCCGGAGCTGATCGCCGAGCGCTACATCGGCCACGACACGATCCTGGACGCCATCCGGGCCGGCGACGCCCAGCGCGCCTCGGTCGAGGCCGGCCGCGCCATCGGCGCCTGCGCGACCGCAGAGTCCTGAGCCCCGGGGGAACGCGGGAACGCCGCTGCCCGGCACCCCCTGCGGGAGGGGTGCCGGGCAGCGGCGTACGGGCGGGGCGTCAGGCGCCGATGGCGTGCAGACCACCGTCGACGTGGACGATCTCGCCGGTGGTCTTCGGGAACCAGTCCGACAGCAGCGCGACGACACCGCGGCCGGCCGGCTCCGGGTCGCTCAGGTCCCACTTCAGCGGGGAGCGGTGGTTCCAGGTGTCGGCCAGGTCGCCGAAGCCCGGGATGGACTTGGCGGCCATCGAGCCGATCGGGCCCGCCGAGATCAGGTTGCAGCGGATGTCCCGCGAGCCCAGGTAGCGGGCCAGGTAGCGGTTGGTCGACTCCAGGGCGGCCTTGGCCGGGCCCATCCAGTCGTACTGCGGCCACGCGTACTGCGCGTCGAAGGTGAGGCCGACGACCGAGCCGCCGTCCTGCATCAGCGGCAGCAGCGCCATGGTCAGCGACTTCAGCGAGTACGCCGAGACGTGCATCGCGGTGGCTACGGACTCCCACGGGGTGTCCAGGAAGTTGCCGCCCAGCGCGTCCTGCGGGGCGAAGCCGATCGAGTGGACGATGCCGTCCAGGGTCGGCAGGGTCTCGCGGACCTGGTCGGCGATGCCCGCCAGGTCCTCCGGGTTGGAGACGTCCAGCGACAGCACCTTGACCGGGTGCGGCAGCTTCTTGGCGATCCGCTCGGTCAGGCTCGGGCGCGGGAAGGCGGTGAGGATGATCTCCGCGCCCTGCTCCTGCGCGAGCCTGGCGGTGTGGAACGCGATGGAGGACTCCATCAGCACGCCGGTGATCAGGATCCGCTTGCCTTCGAGGATTCCACTCATGATCAGTGACCCATGCCCAATCCGCCGTCGACGGGAATGACGGCTCCGGTGATGTACGCGGCCTCGTCCGACCCGAGGAACCGCACGGTGGACGCGACCTCGGCGGGCGCCGCGTAGCGGCCCAGCGGCACGCCCGCGACGATCTCCGCGCGGCGCTCGTCGCTGAGCACGGCGGTCATGTCGGTGTCGACGAAGCCGGGGGCGACCACGTTGACGGTGATGTTGCGCGGGCCGAGCTCGCGCGCCAGCGACCGGGCGAAGCCCACCAGGCCGGCCTTGGAGGCGGCGTAGTTGGCCTGGCCCGGCGAGCCGGACAGGCCCACCACGGACGAGATCAGGACGACACGGCCCTTCTTGGCGCGCATCATCAGCTTGGAGGCGCGCTTGACCACCCGGAAGGTGCCGGTCAGGTTGGTGTCGACGACGGAGGTGAAGTCCTCCTCCGACATGCGCAGCAGCAGGGTGTCCTTGGTGATGCCCGCGTTGGCGACCAGCACCTCGACCGCGCCGTGCTTCTGCTCGATCTCGGTGAAGGCGGCGTCGACCTGCGCGGCGTCCGTGATGTCACAGCGGACCGCGAGGACGTCGTACTTCTCCAGGGCCTCGGGCACCTCGCCCGAGCGGCTGGTGATGGCGACCTTGTCGCCCGCCTCGGCGAAGGCCTGGGCGATCGCGAGGCCGATGCCCCGGTTTCCTCCGGTGACGAGAACCGAGCGGCTCAACGATCCACCTCTCTCCGTGTGTGAGCGCGTACGTCGGAATGCGTACGCAGTGTGACGCTATCGGGCGGTCGACGGTGGCGGCGCATCGGGCTCCCACAGCGCCGCACCGAAGGAACTGTCGCAATCCGACAACCCGCCCCCGCCTCTCCGGCCCGGCCCGGCGACACCGCCCAGGCCCCGGCCGGGCCCGGATCGGGGCCACTGTGCGGGAACAACACGGGCGGCCGCACCCGTTGCCCCGTGGTGGGGGCCGGCCGGGGACCTGTCGTACGGTTCACCCCGACCAATTCCGGCGAGCGACGAAGGCAGAGCGGATGACCAAGGCACGGCCGGGGAGCACCCCCCGACGCGGACGACTGCTGACCCTCACCGCCCTGGCGGCCGGCCTGGGCGCTGCGGCCTGGGCGCTGCGCGACCTGCCGGCGGCGTTCGGCCGCCGGCCGGACGGCGAGCGCGAGGAGCGGGTGCGCAACTCCCCGCAGTACCGCGACGGCGTCTTCCACAACGCGCCCTCGACCCTCGCCCGCACCTCGGGGGCCCCGGGCTTCGACGGCGCCACCGCCCGCCGGATGCTGTTCGAGCGCGAGGGCCGCGTCCCCGCCCACCCGGTGCCGACCGTCCGCCCCGCCACCCCGCCCGGTCCGGCCGCCGAGGGCGTGGAGATCACCTGGTACGGGCACGCCTCCGTGCTCGTCGAGGTCGAGGGCTTCCGGGTGCTGCTCGACCCGATCTGGAGCGACCGCTGCTCCCCCGCCGCGCACATCGGCCCCAAGCGGCTGCACCCGGTGCCGGTCGAGTTGGAGGAGCTGCCGCCGGTCGACGCGGTACTGATCTCGCACGACCACTACGACCACCTGGACATGGCCACGGTCAAGCGCCTGGTGCGCAGCCAGTCCGCCCCCTTCGCGGTGCCGCTCGGCATCGGCGCCCACCTGCGCCGCTGGGGCGTCCCGGAACACCGCATCATCGAGCTGGACTGGGACGAGACCTGCAACCTGGGCGAGCTGGTGCTCACCCTGACCGCGGCGCACCACTTCTCCGGCCGCGGCCTGACCCGCAACACCACCCTCTGGGGCTCCTGGGTGATCGCCGGCCCGAACCGCAAGGTCTTCTACACCGGCGACTCCGGCTACTTCGAGGGCTACGCCAGGATCGGCGAGCGGCACGGCCCGTTCGACGCCGCGCTGGTCCAGATCGGCGCCTACGACGCGGCCTGGGCCGACATCCACATGACCCCCGAGGACGCCGTCCTCGCCCACCGGGACCTCTCCGCCGGCCTGCTGGTGCCCGTCCACTGGTGCACCTTCAACCTCGGCCTGCACCCGTGGGCCGAGCCGGTCGAGCGGCTGGTGAAGGAGGCCAAGGAGCACGCCGTCCCGCTGGCCGTGCCGCGCCCCGGCGAGCGGGTGGACGTCGACAACCCGCCCGAGCTCGACGGCTGGTGGGAGTCCGTCGGCTGACGGCCCCCCCCACCAGGCCCCCATCAGGCCCACCACCAGGGCGCTCTCCGGGACCCCGCCGGGGGCTCGCGAAGGCCCTCCGGAGGGTCCCGCGACGCCCGGCGCGGCGGTGGCGGTCGGCCCGGCCGGCCGGCCGCCACCGCGGCGCACCGGACGAAATGCGCTGGCCGGGAACCCGGTGGACGGGAAATGATGCGGTGCGGGCGCCCCTGTGGCGCCGCACCCCTGCCCTCCACGACCTGGGAGCCCGATTGCCTCCGATCCCTCCGGCGGATCGCTCCGGCGCGCCGCACGGGCGCGCCGTCGACCCGCTGTTCCTCGCCTACCCGCTGCGGTCCCTCGCCGACGCCGCCCTCACCCGGGCCCGTGAACTCGGCGCCTCGCACGCCGACTTCCGCCTGGAGCGGGTCCGCAGCGCCTCCTGGCGGCTGCGCGACGCCCGCCCGGCGGGCACCTCCGACAGCGTGCAGCTGGGCTTCGCCGTCCGGGTGCTGCTCGACGGCGCCTGGGGCTTCGCGGCCGGTGTCGACCTCACCACCGCGGCAGCGGCGAAGGTCGCCGAACAGGCCGTCGCGGTGGCCCGGCTCTCCGGAGGGATCAGCCGGGCAGCCGGATCCACGGAGCGCGTCGAGCTGGCCGAGGAGCCGGTGCACCGGGACGTCACCTGGGTCTCCTCCTACGAGGTCAACCCGTTCGAGGTGCCGGACGCGGAGAAGACGGCGCTGCTCGCCGAGTGGAGTTCGCGGCTGCTGGCCGCCGAGGGCGTCTCGCACGTCCAGGCGAGCCTGCTGACCGTCCAGGAGAACAAGTTCTACGCGGACACCGCGGGCACCGTCACCACCCAGCAGCGGGTCCGGCTGCACCCCACGCTCTCGGCCACCTCGGTGGACGAGCGCACCGGCGCCTTCGACTCGATGCGCACCCTGGCCCCGCCGGTCGGCCGCGGCTTCGAGTACCTGACCGGCACCGGCTGGGACTGGGACGCCGAACTCGCCGAGCTGCCGGTCCTGCTGGCCGAGAAGATGAAGGCCCCGAGCGTCCGGGCCGGCCTGTACGACCTGGTCATCGACCCGTCCAACCTGTGGCTGACCATCCACGAGTCGATCGGCCACGCCACCGAACTGGACCGTGCGCTCGGCTACGAGGCCGCCTACGCCGGCACCTCCTTCGCGACCTTCGACGGGCTCGGCACCCTCCGGTACGGCTCCGACCTGATGCACGTCACCGGTGACCGCACCGCCGAGCACGGCCTGTCCACCATCGGCTACGACGACGAGGGCGTCGCCACCCAGTCCTGGGACCTGGTCCGGGACGGCGTCCTGGTCGGCTACCAACTGGACCGCGGCATGGCCAAGTTGAAGGGCTTCGAGCGTTCCAACGGCTGCGCCTTCGCGGACTCCCCGGCGCACGTCCCGGTGCAGCGGATGGCCAACGTCTCGCTCCGGCCCGCCGCCGACGGCCCGGACACCGAGGGCCTGTTCGCCGGGGTGGAGAACGGCCTGTACATCGTCGGCGACCGCTCCTGGTCGATCGACATGCAGCGCTACAACTTCCAGTTCACCGGCCAGCGCGCCTACGCCATCAAGAACGGCGAACTCGCGGGCCAGGTCAAGGACTTCGCCTACCAGGCCACCACCACCGACTTCTGGGGCTCGATGGCGGCGGTCGGCGGCCCGCAGACCTACGTCCTCGGCGGCGCCTTCAACTGCGGCAAGGCGCAGCCCGGCCAGATCGCGGCGGTCAGCCACGGCTGCCCGTCGGCACTGTTCCGGAACGTCAACGTGCTCAACACCCAGCAGGAGGCGGGTCACTGATGACCGCGATGCAGCCCCACGAACTCGTCGAGCTGGCGCTCGGCCTCTCCCGCGCCGACGGCTGCGTGGTGATCGCCGACGAGGACTCCACCGCCAACCTGCGCTGGGCCGGCAACGCCCTGACCACCAACGGCGTCACCCGCGGCCGCCGGCTGACCGTGATCGCCACCGTGGCCGGCGCCGAGGGCACCGCCTCCGGCGTGGTCTCCCGCGAGGCCGTCGTCCCGGAGGAGGTCGAGGAGCTGGTGCGGGCCGCCGAGGAGGCCGCCCGCGCGGCCGGCCCGGCCGAGGACGCCCAGCCCCTGGTCGCCGACCGGCCGTCCTCCCCGGACTTCACCGAGCCGCCCGCGGAGACCTCCGTCGCGGTCTTCGACGCCTTCGGCCCGGCCCTCGGCGAGGCCTTCGCCCGCGCCGCCGCCCGGGGCGAGCTGCTGTACGGCTTCGCCCGCCACGAGCTGACCTCCAGCTACCTGGGCAGCTCCACCGGCCTGCGGCTGCGCCACGACCAGCCCACCGGCATGGTCGAGTTCAACGCCAAGACCGCCGACCTGTCCGGCTCGGCCTGGGTCGGCGCCGCCACGCAGGACTTCACCGACGTCGACGTCGCCGCCCTGCACGCCGAGCTGACCAAGCGCCTCGGCTGGGGCGCCCGCAAGGTGGACCTGCCGGCCGGTCGCTACGAGACGCTGCTGCCGCCCTCGGCCGTCGCCGACCTGATGGTCTACCTCAGCTGGTCCTCCGGCGGCCGGGACGCCCACGAGGGCCGGACGGTCTTCTCCAAGCCCGGCGGGGGCACCCGAATCGGCGACAAGCTCAGCGGCCTGCCGCTGACGCTGCGTTCCGACCCGCAGGAGCCCGGACTGCAGGCCCCGCCGTTCGTGCTGACGCACTCCACCGGCGGTGACGTCTCGGTCTTCGACAACGGCGAGCCGATCGCCGCCACCGACTGGATCCGCGCGGGCGTGCTGAACGACCTGATCACCAGCCGCCACTCGGCGGGGCTCACCGGGCTGCCGGTGCGTCCGGCCGTCGACAACCTCGTCCTGGAGACGGCCGACCAGGAGTCGGCGCCGACCCTGGACGAGATGATCGCGCGCACCGAACGCGGCCTGCTGCTCACCTGCCTCTGGTACATCCGGGAGGTGGACCCGGCGACGCTGCTGCTCACCGGCCTCACCCGCGACGGCGTCTACCTGGTGGAGAACGGCGAGGTCGTCGGCGCGGTCAACAACTTCCGGTTCAACGAGTCCCCGGTGGACCTGCTCGGCCGGATCACGGAGGTGGGCCGCACCGAACGCTGCCTGCCCCGCGAGTTCAGCGACGACTTCACCCGCACCGCGATGCCACCCGTGCGTGTCGCGGACTTCAACATGAGTTCGGTCAGCCAGGCCTCTTAGCCGCTGGCCGACGGGGGGATACGAGAGACATGATGGACGAGAAGCGGCTGGTCGGATCGAGCAGGACGCTGTCGCGCATCCTGCGGCACGAGCCCGGCCTGGTGGGGATCACACTGGACGGCTCCGGCTGGGTCCGGATCGACGAACTGCTCGCCGCACTCGCGGCGAAGGGCAGGCCGCTCACCCGGGCCGAGCTGGACCACATCGTGGCCACCAACAACAAGCGCCGCTTCGGCTACTCGGCGGACGGACTCTCCATCCGCGCCAACCAGGGCCACACGGTGGCGGTCGACCTCGGTCTGGCCGCCGCCGTACCGCCGCACGTGCTCTACCACGGCACCGCCGACCGCCACCTGGCGGCGATCTTCCGCGAGGGCCTGCGCCCGATGACCCGCCGGGACGTCCACCTCTCGGCCGACACCGAGACGGCGACCCGCGTCGGCGCCCGGCACGGCCGCCCGGTGGTGCTGACGGTGAACGCGGCCGCGATGGCGGCGGCCGGCCACGAGTTCCGGCTCAGCGACAACGGCGTCTGGCTCACCGACGCCGTACCCCCGCAGTACCTCTCCCGGCGCTCCTAGAAGCCGTCTTCGGACCCGCGCCTGCGGGGTGACGCGGGGGGTTCGAGGACGGGCCCCGGCACGCGGTGACCGAAGGGCCTGTCCGCTCCGCCGGACAGGCCCTTCGCCCACCCGACCGGGTGGGTCCGCCCGACCCGGCCTCGTCGCCGCGACCGCCCGGGCGTACCGTGAGGAGGCCGCGCGGCCAGGCGCGCGGGTGCGCGACGAGGGCGGTAGGACACATGGGCAAGAGCGCCGACGACGGGCAGGTCTTCCGGATCACGGGGGCGCGCAGCAGCCTCAGCGAGGACGTCCGGGGACGCCAGCGCCGTTACGTGATCTCGATGCTGCTCCGCACGGTCTGCGTACTGCTCTCGGTGGTGCTGTGGGACGTCCAGCGCTGGCTGGCGTTCGCGACTCTGGCCGGCGCCGTCCTGCTGCCGTACTTCGCGGTGCTGATCGCCAACGCGGGCCGGGAGCGGGCCCCGGGCCTGCCGAGCACCTTCGACATCCCGCTGGACACCCCCCTGATGCTGGGCCCCGGTGGGACGGGTGGGGCGGGTGCGACTGCCGGTACAGGAGAGGCAAAGGCCGCTGCCACCGATCCTTCACAGGACGTGAACTGACCGTCCGTTTCACCCCGCTTCAGCCATATCCGGCTGGACGAAAGCTCAAAAGAACCTCAGATTAATCATGCAGGACCTCCCCATCCGAGGCTCTTGGCGTGACATACTGCGTACGCGCTCCGCATCCCCCGTCGGAGCGACGGACCGACGCCGGGCGGCTCCCCCCGTGGCTGCCCGGCGTCGCCATGCCCGGATCCGGTCGTCCCGACCGGGCGTGACAGACTGGCGGTGCAGACTTCCCGCCTATCCCCGAGGACCGCCCGATGGACACCCCGCAGACGCCGACCTGCTCCGCCAAGGGCTGCCGGGCGGACGCCGGCTGGGTGCTGGTGTGGAACAACCCCAAGCTGCACACCCCGGACCGCCGCAAGACCTGGGTCGCCTGCGACGAGCACCGCGAGCACCTGTCCCAGTTCCTGAGCGTGCGCGGCTTCCTCAAGGAGGTCGTCGCCTTCGCCGACTGGGCCCCCGAGGAGCCCGGCACCCCGGCCTAGCACCCCGCCTAGGCCCGACCGCTGCCCGGCCCCCGGCCCGGCACTCCGGTCCCGGCCTAGCCGCCGATCGCGGACATCGGCCGCTCGGGCTGGTGGAACTCCGGGTCGTCGATCCCGGCCCCGGCCTTCTTGCCCCACATCGCGGCCCGCCAGAGCGCGGCCAGCTCGGCGTCGTCCGCGCCCGAGCGCAGCGCGGTGCGCAGGTCCGTCTCCCCCGTCGCGAACAGGCAGTTGCGCACCTGGCCGTCGGCGGTCAGCCGGGTGCGGTCGCAGGCACGGCAGAACGGCCGGGTGACCGAGGCGATCACGCCCACCCGGCCCGGTCCGCCGTCCACCAGCCAGCGCTCGGCGGGCGCCGCGCCCCGGCCGGCGGACGGCTCCGGAGTGAGCGTGAAGCGGGCGCGCAACAGCCCGAGGATCTCCTCCGCGGTGACCATCGAGCTGCGGTCCCAGCCGTGCTGGGCGTCCAGCGGCATCTGCTCGATGAAGCGCAGCTCGTAGCCCCGCTCCAGGCACCAGGCCAGCAGGTCGGCCGCCTCGTGGTCGTTGACCCCGCGCATCAGCACCGCGTTCAGCTTCACCGGCGTCAGCCCGGCGGCCTCGGCGGCGGCCAGCCCGTCCACCACGTCCTGGTGGCGCCGGCGGCGGGTGAGGGTGTGGAACACCTCGGGGTCGAGGGTGTCCAGCGAGACGTTGACCCGGTCGAGCCCGGCCTCGCGCAGCGCCGTCGCGGTGCGGGCCAGTCCGATGCCGTTGGTGGTCAGCGAGAGCTCGGGGCGCGGTTCCAGTTCCGCGCAGGCGGCCACGATCGCGACCAGCCCGGGGCGCAGCAGCGGTTCGCCGCCGGTGAAGCGGACCTCGCGGACGCCCAGGTCGCGCACGGCCGTGGTGACCAGCCGGACGATCTCCTCGTCGGTGAGCAGGTCCGGCTTGGCGAGCCACTGCAGGCCCTCCTCGGGCATGCAGTAGGTGCAGCGCAGGTTGCACCGGTCCGTGAGGGAGACCCTCAGGTCGACGGCCTGTCGTCCGAAGGTGTCGAGCAGCACGTGCGTCCTTCCCCGTAATGCGGCCGGCCCGGCCACCGTGAGGCGGGCCGGGCCAGCATAGTCATCGCGGGACGATCAATGGGCGCCCAGTCCGGTCAGCGAGCGGACCTCCAGTTCAGCGTACTTCGCCGGGTCGGGGCGTTCCTTGGACAGCAGGGTGCCGAGCCAGCCGGCCAGGAAGCCGACCGGGATGGAGACCAGGCCGGGGTTCTCCAGCGGGAACCAGTGGAAGTCGACGCCTTGGAAGAGGGAGTTCTTGCCCCCGGACAGCACCGGGGAGAAGATCACCAGCACGACCGAGGAGAGCAGGCCGGCGTAGACGGAGCTGACCGCGCCGGCGGTGGTGAAGCGCTTCCAGAACAGCGAGAAGAGCAGGGTCGGCAGGTTCGCCGAGGCCGCCACCGCGAAGGCCAGGGCCACCAGGGCGGCGGTGCTGAGCTTGCCCGCGTAGAGGCTGAGCACGATGGAGATCGCGCCGATCACCACGGCGGCCCACTTCGCCGAGAGCACTTCCTCCTTCTCGCTCGCCTTCCCGCGCCGGATCACGTTCGCGTACAGGTCGTGCGCGAAGGAGGCGGAGGAGGCGAGGGTGAGCCCGGCCACCACGGCGAGGATGGTGGCGAAGGCGACCGCCGAGATCACCGCGAGCATGACCGCCCCGCCGGTGGTGCCGGCCCCGCCGCCGAGCTGCTCGGCGAGCAGTGGCGCCGCGGTGTTGCCGGACGGCGTCTTGCCCTCGACGGCGACCATGCCACCGCGGCCGACCAGGGCGGCCGCGCCGAAGCCGAGTGCCAGGGTCATCAGGTAGAAGACGCCGATGATGCCGATCGCCCAGAGCACCGACTTCCGGGCGGCCTTGGCGGTGGGGACGGTGTAGAAGCGGACCAGGATGTGCGGCAGGCCGGCGGTACCGAGCACCAGGGCGATCCCCAGGCTGACGAAGTCGAGCTTGGAGGTGTTGCTGGCCCCGTACTTCAGTCCGGGTTCGAGGAAGGCCGCGCCCTTGCCGCTCGCGGAGGCGGCCGCGCCGAGTAGTTCCGAGGGGTTGAAGTGGTATTTGGCGAGCACCAGGACGGTCATCAGCGCGGCGCCGACGATCAGCAGCACCGCCTTGACGATCTGCACCCAGGTGGTGCCCTTCATGCCCCCTATCACCACGTAGATGATCATCAGTGCGCCGACCGCGAGGATGGTCCAGCGCTTGGCGCCGTCCCCGGTGACCCCCAGCAGCAGGGCCACCAGCGCCCCGGCGCCGACCATCTGGGCGAGCAGGTAGAAGATCGAGACGACGATGGTGGACACGCCGGCCGCGGTGCGCACCGGGCGCTGGCGCATCCGGAACGCGAGCACGTCCGCCATGGTGAAGCGGCCCGAGTTGCGCAGCGGCTCGGCGATCAGCAGCAGTGCGACCAGCCAGGCGACCAGGAAGCCGATCGAGTAGAGGAAGCCGTCGTAGCCGTTGAGCGCGATCAGCCCGGCGATGCCGAGGAAGGACGCCGCGGACATGTAGTCGCCGGAGATGGCCAGGCCGTTCTGGAATCCCGTGAAGCCGCGGCCTCCCGCGTAGAAGTCGGCGGCGCTCCGGTTCTGCCGCCCGGCCCAGACGGTGATGACCAGGGTGGCCAGCACGAAGGCCCCGAACAGGGTCATCGTCAGGCCGCGGTGCTCGGTGGCGGAGCTGGCGAGCAATGTCATTCGACGGACTCCCGGGGGGCGTGGACGACGGCTCCGTGGGCCTCGCGGATCGCGGTGGCGGCCGGGTCGATCCGCCGGTCCGCGTAACGGGCGTACCAGGCGGCGATCGCGAAGGTGGTGGCGAACTGCAGCAGTCCGAGCACCAGGGCGATGTTGACGTGCCCGAGGACCTTGGTGCTCATCAGGCCGGGGGCGTAGCACGAGAGCAGGACGTAGAGCAGGTACCAGAGCACGAAGCCGATGGTGACCGGGAAGGCGAAGCTCCGGAACGAGCGCCTCAGGGTACGGAACTCCTCGCTGTTCTCGATGAGTTGGACTTCCGTGGGGGTAGTGGTGATCGGCGGCGAATCCACTCTCTCTCCTCACTCATTCGGCGTAGCTGTCACACAGGGGGAACGATCGAGCGTGAGGGGCGTCACATTTCGCGGGCGCGCCGCGCAATGCTAGGAGCGTGGTGCCCGCCCCGAAAGGGGTTGACCGCGATCAGCCAGCCGTTCACCCCCTCGCACCATTCGAATGGCCGAAAACCACCACCCCCACCACTGCGGCCGGACCACCCCCGCCCCATGCGAAAGGGGCGGCACCGACCAGCGGTGCCGCCCCTTTTGACGATGCGTCAGAAAGCGATCCGGACCTTCAGCGCCGAGCGGTCGTCCATCGCGCGGTAGCCGTCCGGCACGTCGTCCAGGCCGACCGTGCGGTCGAAGACCAGGCCCGGCTCGATGGCCCCGGAGAGCACGTCCGGCAGCAGCTCCGGGATGTAGGCGCGGGCCGGCGCGACGCCGCCGTTCAGCGAAACGTTTCGGCCGAACATCTGACCGATGTCCACGCCGGCGCTGCCGCCGTGCGGCACCCCGACGTAACCCACCGCGCCGCCGTCCCTGGCGATCGAGATCGCCGTACGCATCGACTCCTCGGTGCCGACCGCCTCCAGCACCGCGTGCGCGCCCTGGCCACCGGTCAGCTCCTTCACCGCCTCCACGGCGGCGTCCCCGCGCTCGGCCACCACGTCCGTCGCCCCGAAGCGCCGGGCCAGCTCGGTCCGGGCGGTGTGCCGGCCCAGCGCGATGATCCGGCCCGCGCCCAGCCGGTGCGCCGCCAGGACGCCGCACAGGCCGACCGCGCCGTCACCGACCACCGCGACCGTCGACCCAGGCCGCACCCGCGCCGAGACCGCCGCGTGGTGCCCGGTCGACATCACGTCGGACAGCGCCAGCAGGCCGGGCAGCAACTTCTCGTCGCCCGCCGCCTCCTTGGGCAGCTTCACCAGGGTGCCGTCCGCGAACGGCACCCGCACCGCCTCGCCCTGGCCGCCGTCCGAGCCGACCTGCCCCCAGAACCCGCCGTGCGGGCAGGAGGTCTGCAGGCCTTCGCGACAGAAATCACACGTCCCGTCCGACCAGACGAACGGCGCCACCACCAGGTCGCCCTTGGCGAAGCCGCGCACCTCGGCGCCGGCCTCCTCGACCACGCCCAGGAACTCGTGCCCGATCCGCTGCCCGGCCACCCGCTGGGCCACCCCGCGGTAGGCCCACAGGTCGCTGCCGCAGATGCAGGCGTTGACCACACGGAGCACCACGTCCGTCGGGTGCTGGATCACCGGGTCCGGAACGTCCTCGATCCGGATGTCGTTGGGGCCGTGGATCACGGTGGCACGCATGCGCTGTTCCTTCGCTGAGAACGATCTCGACCAGGTGTACGACACCCCCGCCGACCACTCTATTCCGGCCGGTCGATCGGAACATTCCGGCCAGGCCCCTCCTCGCCGCCCCTTATCCTGTTGGACCATGCAACCGATCCAGCCCGCGCCGAGGACCGTCCCGGTCCCCGCCCAGCGCTCCGCCGCCCCCACCGAGGGCTTCGCGGTCGTCGACGTCGAGACCACCGGTCTCGGACGCTCCGACCGCGTCATCTCCGCGGGCGTCTACCAGCTGGACCCGGACGGCGAGGTCACCGACCACTGGTACACCCTGGTCAACCCCGAGCGGGACCCGGGCCCGGTCTGGATCCACGGCCTGACCTCCGAGCTGCTCTCGGGCGCCCCCACGTTCCCTGAGGTCGCCGACGAGTTCGCGGACCGGCTGCGCGGCCGGGTCCTGGTCGCGCACAACGCGCTCTTCGACTGGAACATGATCTCCCGCGAGTTCTCCCGGGCCGGCCTGCACGCCCCCGTCGAGCAGCGGATCTGCACCATGGTCCTCTCCCGCGACCTGCGGCTGCCGCTGCCCAACGGCAAGCTGGCCTCGCTCGCCGCCCACTTCGGCGTCCGGCAGCGCCACGCCCACAACGCCCTGGACGACGCCCGGGTGCTCGCCGAGGCCTTCCGCCCCAGCCTGCACCTCGCCCGCCTCGGCGGCGTCCCGCTGCCGCTGCAGAACTGCGTCGCGGTCACCGACCTCGGCGAGGACGAGCCCGCCGCCCCCGGCCGCGCCTCCTGGACCGGCTCCGGCTACCGCCAGGCCAAGAAGCGCCCGCCCTGCCCGTACCCCAACCCGGGGCGCTGGCAGGACGGCAAGCCCCTGGTCCAGGGCATGCGGGTGGCCTTCACCGGCGACACCTCCACCGAGCGCGAACTCCTGGAGGACCGCGCCGTCGAGGCCGGCCTGCACATCGCCACCTCCGTGAGCCGCCTCACCAGCCTGCTGGTCACCAACGAGCCGGACAGCTGGAGCGGCAAGGCCCGCAAGGCCCGCGAGGTCGGCACCCCGGTGGTCACCGAGGACGCCTTCCTCCAGTTGCTGCGCGAGGTCGCCCCGCACCCCGGTGCGTGAGCCCGTTGTGAGGTCGGCGTACCGTTCCCATGTGTACCGTTTTCTGCTGACCCGCCAGTGGCTGATCACCATGCTGATCGCGCTGCTGCTGATCCCCGCGACGATCAAGCTGGGCTTCTGGCAGCTGCACCGCCACGAGGCGCGGGTGGCCCGGAACGAGCTGATCGGCAAGGCCCTCACGGCGTCCCCGGTCCCCTTCGACACCCTGTCGCCGACCTCCGGCTTCACGGTCCCCAAGGACGTCACCTGGCGCGCCGTGACCGCCACCGGCCAGTACGACGTGGCGCACGAGTTCGTGGTCCGCAAGCGGACCGACTCCAGCGGAACCATCGGCTACTTCGTCGTGACCCCGCTGAAGCTCGCGGACGGCAAGGGCACCGTCCTGGTCAACCGCGGCTGGGTCGCCTCCGGCACGAGCGCCACCCAGTACCCGCCCGTCCAGGCCGCCCCCGCCGGCGAGGTCTCCCTCACCGGCCGCCTGCGCCCCGACGAGACGTACGGCGCCAGCGGCATCAAGGACCGCGCCGGTCTGCCCGACCGCCAGTTCAACCTGATCAACACCGAGGAGCAGTCCAAGGAGAGCGGCAACCCCCTCCTCGGCGGCTACCTCGAACTGGCCGCCACCACGCCGGACCCGGGCGACCAGCCGGAGCTGATCCCCGCGCCCGACCACTCCGACATCGGACCGCACATGGCCTACGCCATCCAGTGGTGGCTGTTCACGGCGATGATCCCGGTCGGCGTCTGGATCCTCGCCCGCCGTGAGGCCAAGGACCGCGCCAAGCAGGCCGCCGAACCCGAGACGGTCACCGAACCCGTCCCCGCCTAGGCCCGGCCCCGGCCCATCGCTAGAGCACGTCCTCCAGCTCCCGCAGCAACCGCGCCTTCGCCCGCGCGCCCACCACCGACCGCACCGGCTGCCCGCCCCGGAACACCATCAGCGTCGGCATCGACAGCACCCCGTACGCCGCCTGCGTCCGCGGGTTGCGGTCCACGTCGACGCTCACCACCCGCAGCCGGTGGGCCTCCTCCCGCGCCACGTCCGCCAGCACCGGCGCCATCATCCGGCACGGCGGGCACCAGTCGGCCGTGAAGTCCACCAGCACCGGCCCCTCGGCCGCCAGCACCTCCGCGGCGAACGTCTCGTCCGTCACCGCCGGCACACCCGCGATCTCCACCATCGTCTACTCCTCCGTCGTCCTCGTCAGTTCACACCGTGGTGGTTGCTCGGAGGCCGCGAGGTCGTCCCGCGCCCGGACCGCCCGCTCGAACTGCCCGGCCACCCGTGCCCGGGCCGCCTGCAGCCGCTCGATGCAGTCGTCCAGCTCCGCGAGCTTGCGCTCGTACACCTCCAGCGACGCCGGACACGAGTCCCCCTCGGGGTGGCCCGCCCGCAGGCACTCCACGAACGGCCGGGTCTCCTCCAGCCCGAATCCGAAGTCCTGCAGCGTCCGGATCTCCCGCAGCAGCCGCAGATCCCCCTCGTCGTACGCCCGGTACCCGTTGCCCGCCCGCCGGGCCGGCAACAACCCCAACTGCTCGTAGTACCGCAACGCCCGGGTGGTCGTCCCCGCCCGCTCCGCCAACTCCCCGATCCGCATGCCGAACCCGCTCCTCCCGCACAACCGGTACCGACCGTAAACCTTCCCCCGGACGTCAACGCCAGCCCCGCCGCCCGCCCTTCCGCGAGCCGGACCCCGGCTCCGGCGCCCCACCCCACCCGGCAAGATGTCCCCATGGATCTCGGACTGAAAGACCAGGCCTACATCGTCACCGGCGCCACCCGAGGCCTCGGCCTCGCCGCCGCCCGCGAACTCGCCGCCGACGGCGCCCGCGTCCTCGTCAGCGGCCGCACCCCGCAGGCCGTCGACCAGGCCGTGGCCGAACTCGGCGCCCTCGGCACCGCCCGGGGCGTGGTCGCCGACAACGCCTCCCCCGACACCCCCGAGCGCCTCATCGCCGAGGCCCGGCAGCACTTCGGCCGTCTCGACGGCATCCTGATCAGCGTCGGCGGCCCCCAGGCCGGCCCGGTCGAGACCACTCCCGAGGAGGCCTGGCGCAACGCCTTCGAGTCGGTCTTCCTCGGCGCCCTGCGCCTCGCCCGCGCGGCCGCCGCCGTGCTCCCCGCCGGCGGCGTGATCGGCTTCGTGCTCTCCAGCTCGGTCCGCCAGCCGATCCCCGGCCTGGGCATCTCCAACGGCCTGCGCCCCGGCCTGGCGATGGCCGCCAAGGCCCTCGCCGACGAACTCGGCCCCCGCGGCATCCGGGTGGTCGGCCTGCTCCCCGCCCGGATCGACACCGACCGGGTCCGCGAACTCGACTCCCTCGCCGCCGACCCGGACGCCGCCCGCGCCGCAGCCAGTGCCGGCATCCCGCTCGGCCGCTACGGCACCCCCGAGGAGTTCGGCAAGGTCGCTGCCTTCCTTCTCTCCCCCGCCGCTTCCTACCTGACCGGCCTGATGGTCCCGGTCGACGGCGGCGCCCTGCGCACCCTCTGATCCCTAGATCACCCTCGACTGCCTCCGCCGCCGCCGGGGCCACCGGTGCCGCGGCTCGGCGGGGGCGGCCTGCAGTACCCGGATCCGCAGGTCCGCGGGCAGCTCCGGCAGCCCCAGGCTGCCGCAGGCATCGGCCCGGGGCCCGTCCTCGAAGTGCTCCACCAGCGCGACCGGGTCGCCGCCGGGCGTCAACCGCACCGTGCCGCGCAACCGCGGGTGCCGCGGCGCCCGCACCAGCCGGACGCCCACCCGCTCGACCTCGGGCAGCACCACCGTCCCGGTCTCCATCGCCTCCTCCAACGCCCGTGCGCCGACCCGCAGCCGGAGCCCGCTCACCCCCGGGGTCGGCACCGCGATGCTCTGCAGCCCGGTGCGCCGCAGCTGCGCCACCAGCCACCACACCATCCCGGCCACCAGCACGACCAGCCCGCCGATCACCGTCGGCCACCACCACGTCGACGACACCCACCGCCCGCGCGAGCGCGCGCTCAGCACCGGCCGGCCCGGCGACGTCAGCGGCCACCACCCCGGCGGGTGCACCCCCGCCCACCGGTACAGGTCGAGCCCGCCCAGCAGCACCAGCACCCCCACACCCAGCAGCAGCACCCCCACCACCCCGAGCAGCACCCGGTTGACGACCACCCGCGTCACCCCGCCACCCCCGTTCCCGGCCCCGTTCCCGTGCCGTCCTCCTGCTCCGGGCCCTTCCCGTTCTCCGGGCGCTCGCCGTCCTCCGTGAGCTCGCCGTCCTCCGGGCCGTCCGCCGTCCCCGTCCCCGTGCCCGCGCCCGCCCCGCGTCGACCCGCCGTCCGCACGTCCAGCCGCAGCGGTCGCGCCAGTCCCACCCGGTCCAGTTCCTCCCGCAACTGCCGCTGCACCGACGCCGGGTCCGCCGCCCCGGTCAGCGACACGCGCACCCGCCGCCGCCCGACCCGGATCCGCAGGTGGTCGATCCCGGCCAGCCCGGCCGCCCGGTCCGTCAGCAGGTGACCGATCCCGGCCCGGTCGACGGCCGCGGCGGTCCCCCCGTACGGCCGGAGCACCAGCCACCTCCCCAGCCCGGGCGCGATCGCGAGCCACAGTAGGCAGCCGCCCAGCAGCGTCGCGACTCCGGCACCCACCAGCACCCACACGTCGTCGAGGTGCCGGGTCGCCAGCTCGTCCGCGATCTGCGTCCGCCACCTGCGTGCCGGCTGCCCCGCCCGCACCGCGATCACGTCGTACAGCAGCGCTCCCGCGGCCACCAGCACCACCGTCGCCACCAGGGTCGCGGCCACCGTCCGCGGCGCCCGCAGCCGGTGCACCTTCCCCGGCGCGGCCCGGCCGGACGCCTCGCCGGACTCGCCGCCGGGCTCCGCGTCGGCCGTCCCCGGCCCCCCGACGACCTCCGCACCCGCGTCGCCCGCGCCGCTCACGAGGCTCCCCCCGCCACCAGCTTCTCGACCACGACCACCACGTCCGACACCCTGGTCCCGGTCAGCCCCAGCACCCTCGCGGCGATCGCCCGCCGCATCGCCGCAGCCAGCCCCGCGACGTCCGACGGGAAGGGCAGCTCGACCTCGACCCGGACCGTCACCGTGCTGCCGGGCACCGCCACCGAGACCCGCGGCGGCGCGCCCCTCGCCCGCCCGGCGGGCCAGGCAACGGCCAGCACCTCCCGCACCGCCTGGGCCGCGATCCGGGCGTAGACGCGGTCGGCGACCCGCAGCCGCCCCCGCCGGCCCGACGCCGGCACCGGGCCGGGGGCAGGAGCGGAGGCGGCGGAGGCGGTGGCCCCCATCAGCGGCGCCGGTCGCGGCCGCGGAACAGGTCCCCGAGCTCGCCCAGCTCGATGTCGCCCTCCAGCAGGCGCCCGGCCACGAAGCCGACCAGCCCGAGCGCGGCCACCAGCAGGAACGCCGCGAACCCCCCGAAGTACCCGGCGAAGCCGAGGGCCATGCCCACCACCAGGCCGACGATGGCCAGGTTCATCCGCTACTCCCTCGTTCCTCGCGGCGTCGTGCCCCGCCGGGGCCGCCCGCTACTTGAGCTTGGTCCGCTGTCCCGGCGCCGCCGGTTCCTCTTCCTCCTCGAACTCCGGCTCGTCCGGGAGGTGGACGTCGTTGACCGCGATGTTGACCTCGACGACCTCCAGGCCGGTCATCCGCTCGACCGCGGCGATGATGTTCTCCCGCACCTGGCGGGCGAGTTCGGGGATGACCACGCCGTACTCGACCACCAGGGCGATGTCGATCGCGGTCTGCTTCTCACCGACCTCGGCCTTGATGCCACGCCCGATGCTCGACTTGCCGCCGGGCACCCGGTCCCGCATCGCGCCGAACGTCCGGGCGAGCCCGGAGCCCAGCGCGTGGATCCCGGAGACCTCCCGGGCCGCCATCCCGGCGATCTTCTCCACCACGCCGACGGCCAGCGCCGTGCGACCGCGGTCCTCGACCGGCTTCGGTCCGCCGGAGCCACCCGGCGGCGGGCCGGGCAGCGGGGTGCCGCCGGCGTTCTTGTGCAGGGTCGCGGGCGTCGGAGTGTCAGGCATGGGCGCTTCTCCCGTCGTACGGCTCCAGCTATATCGCAAACCTCCCCAACTCTGGCATTTCGCCACGTTCTGCGCCCGCCGAGCGGACGCCGCGGGACGCGGGCGGAGCACCCGGGAAGCACCGAAGGCCCGACTCCGGGGCGTTCCCCGGGGCCGGGCCTTCGATCGGAGCGGCGGCGTCAGTCCCCGATGCCGGCGAGCTCCCGCAGCCGACGGGCCTGCGCCACCCGTTCGGCCGAGCGCTGCTCCTCGAAGGTGCGCCCGGCGGACCCTTGCAGCAGGGCCTTGGTCTCGATCACCGCGCCGCGCGGAGCGGCCAGCAGGGCCGCCGCGAGGTCCCGGGCGGCGGTGTCCAGCTCCGCACCCGGCACGGCCAGGTTGGCCAGACCGGTCGCCGCGGCCTCCTCGGCGCCGACCCAGCGGCCGGTCGCGCAGATCTCCAGTGCCCGGGCGTAGCCGACGAGTTCGGTGAGCGGCTTGGTGCCGGCCAGGTCCGGCACCAGGCCGAGCGAGGTCTCCTTCATCGCGAACTGGACGTCCTCCGCGACGACCCGCAGGTCGCAGCCGAGCGCGAGCTGGAAGCCCGCGCCGACGGCGTGGCCCTGGACGGCGGCGATGGAGATCAGGTCGGGGCGGCGCCACCAGGTGAAGGCCTCCTGGTACGAGGCGATGGTGTCGTCCAGCTCCTTGTCGCTCGCGCCGGCGAGCTGCAGGAAGGTGGGTTCGCCCGGGATGCCATCGGCGGTGAACATGGCCCGGTCCAGTCCGGCCGAGAAGGAGACGCCCTCCGCGCGCAGCAGGACGACCCGGACGCTGCCGGGCAGGTCTCGACCGGCGTCGGTGAGGGCGCGCCAGAGCGCGGGCGACTGGGCGTTGCGCCGCTTGGGCTGACAGAGGGTGACGACGGCGAGTTCGCCCTCGATCTCCAGACGGACGCCGTCCCGCTCCCAGCTCGGGGCCTGCGGTTCGGTGGCGGGGGCGGTCATGCGGGGACCTCCGGTGGCGGGGGATGTGGCTACCGGAGAGTAACAAAACTGGGCGCAGGTGGGCAGGGGCCCGGCCCGGAAAGATCGCCGGGGCCCGCGCGAAGGGAGGGGGCGGGGGTGGGCGGCACCCCGGACATGACGATCGGCGGCCGGTCCACACGACCCGAGGGCGGACGCCCGGCTGTCGGTCAGCCGTCGTCTCCTCGGTCGGCGCCCTGCCGCCGCGTCATCCAGCCAATAGCTGACGAACCGTCAGGAACCGGCCCCGGCAGTCGCCTTGTTCTTGCCCCGCGTGGCACCGCCGCGGCCCCGGAGGATCACTCCGGACTCGCTCAGCATCCGGTGCACGAAGCCGTACGAACGACCGGTCTCCTCCGCGAGAGCGCGAATGCTCGCCCCGGAGTCGTACTTCTTCTTGAGATCGGCCGCGAGCTTCTCACGCGCGGCACCGGTCACCCGGCTGCCCTTTTTCAGAGTCTCGGCCACCCGTGCCTCCTCGTAGCGTTGCTCGGTCAGATTCCCATGATCACCCATCCACCGCGTCCTGGCCACCCATTCGACAAGGTCGATGTCGGAAATGCGTGGTCCGCCGGTGGTGATCCGAGCGCATCAGGGCGCTCACGCAGAGTGCACGCCCCCGGGCGGTTACCGCCGTTCGCCGTGAAAGGGCTGATCAGCAGCGTCGGCCCGACCACGATCGAGTGGCGGGCCGACGGGAAGTCCTTAAACGGAATCCGGGTCTACTTCATTCCCGGACACGCCGTAAGGACTAGTTTTTCTGGTCCGAAAAGCGGAGGCTGCGTCTACTTCCGGTCAGGCCAGCGAGACCAGATCGGCGTACGCCGGGCTCCAGAGGTCCTCCACGCCGTCCGGCAGCAGGATGATCCGCTCCGGCTGGAGCGCGTCGACCGCGCCCTCGTCGTGGGTGACCAGCACGACCGCGCCGGAGAACTCGCGCAGCGCGCCCAGGATCTCCTCGCGGCTGGCCGGGTCGAGGTTGTTGGTGGGCTCGTCGAGCAGCAGCACGTTGGCGGAGGAGACCACCAGGGTGGCCAGCGCCAGACGGGTCTTCTCACCGCCGGAGAGCACCCCGGCCGGCTTGTCGACGTCGTCGCCGGAGAACAGGAAGGAACCCAGGATCTTGCGGATCTGCACCAGGTCGGTGTCCGGCGCGGCCGACCGCATGTTCTCCAGGACGCTGCGCTCCGGGTCCAGGGTCTCGTGCTCCTGGGCGTAGTAGCCGATCTTCAGGCCGTGACCCGGGATGACCTCGCCGGTGTCCGGCTGCTCGACCCCGGCCAGCATCCGCAGCAGGGTGGTCTTGCCGGCGCCGTTCAGGCCCAGGATGACGACCCGGGAGCCGCGGTCGATCGCCAGGTCCACGCCGGTGAAGATCTCCAGCGAGCCGTAGGACTTGGAGAGGTCCGCCGCGGTCAGCGGGGTCTTGCCGCAGGCCGCCGGCTCCGGGAAGCGCAGCTTGGCGACCTTGTCGCTCTGGCGCACCTGGTCCAGCCCGGAGAGCAGCTTCTCGGCGCGGCGGGCCATGTTCTGCGCGGCCACCGTCTTGGTCGCCTTGGCGCGCATCTTGTCGGCCTGCGCGTTCAGCGTCGCGGCCTTCTTCTCGGCGTTGGCCCGCTCACGCTTGCGGCGCTTCTCGTCGTCCTCGCGCTGCTGCTGGTACTGCTTCCAGCCCATGTTGTAGACGTCGATGGCGGACCGGTTCGCGTCCAGGTAGAAGACCTTGTTGACGACCGTCTCGACCAGGTCGACGTCGTGCGAGATGACGATGAAGCCGCCCTTGTACGTCTTCAGGAAGTCCCGCAGCCAGGCGATGGAGTCCGCGTCCAGGTGGTTGGTGGGCTCGTCGAGGAGCAGCACGTCGGAGTCCGAGAACAGGATCCGGGCCAGCTCGACGCGGCGCCGCTGACCACCGGAGAGGGTGTGCAGCGGCTGGCCGAGGATGCGGTCCGGCAGGCCCAGCGCGGCGGCGATGGTGGCGGCCTCGGCCTCGGCGGCGTACCCGCCCTTGGTGAGGAACTCGGTCTCCAGCCGGGCGTACTTCTTCATCGCGTTGTCGCGGGTGGCGCCCGTGCCGTTCGCCATCCGCTCCTCGTTCTCGCGCATCTTCCTCAGCACGGTGTCGAGGCCGCGGGCGGAGAGGATGCGGTCCTTGGCGAGGACGTCCAGGTCACCGGTGCGCGGGTCCTGCGGGAGGTAGCCGACCTCGCCGGAACGGGTGATGGTCCCGGCGGCGGGCATGCCCTCGCCGGCCAGCACCTTGGTGAGCGTGGTCTTGCCGGCGCCGTTGCGCCCGACCAGGCCGATCCGGTCACCGGCGGCGACCTTGAAGCTCGCGGACTCGATCAGGATCCGGGCACCGGCGCGCAGCTCGAGGGCGTTGGCGGAAATCATGGCTGGGAACTACTCCTGGGACGTGGGCGGGCGGCCGGACGGGCCGGGGCCCGGCGGGCGGAAAGGGCTTCATCGGCGGTCGGCACCACCTGGGGCGCCGCCGCCCGCTATTGCCCGGAGAAGATAGCCATGGCGGCAAGTCTACCGGGCCGTGCGGAACTCCCCCGGGCGCCTACCGCCCCGGGGTACCCGCCGACCCGACGACCCGTCGGGTCACGGCTGTTGCGCGACCGGCCCGTCGCCCGCCGGAGCCGGGGTGTCCGCGGCGGCCGGGCCGTCCGGAGCCGCCGGGGCGCCGGTCTCGGCCGGGGTGTCCTGGGGAGCGGCCGGGGTGTCGGTCGCGGCCGGCGTCACCGGGGCCGTGGGGGCCGGTGCCACCGCGGCGTCGGCGCCCTGCGGCGCCGCCGGGTCGACGCAGCCGCCCTGCGGACGGACGGCGGCGAAGGGCGCGACGGGGGCGCCGCAGGCCGTCTCGGGCGCGGCGACCTTGGTGTCGAAGACCTTGGGCGGCACGATCGGGCCGTCGGTGATCTCCACCCGGCTGCGGTCCAGCACCTTGACCGTCGCGGCCGGGCCGGTGCTCATCGCCCAGCCGTTGCTGTCCAGCCGGTAGCCGGTGATGCCGCCGGAGACGGCCTGCCCGCTGCTGTTGGTGCAGGTGCGCGGAATGAGCACGGCGTAGTCGGTGTGCACGGCGCGCAGCGGGTCGTAGGCGCAGCCGTTGGCCGGCTTGTCGTTGTAGCGCAGGTCGCCGTCGGCGTCGCGCAGTCCCATGGTCAGATTCGGCGTCATCAGGGCCAGCCAGGGCGAGCCGTCGCGCTGGACGGTGTGCAGCGCGGCCGCGGCCCGCTGCTTGGCGAGCTGCTTGCGCTGGGCGTCGGTCCGCTTGTCGGCGCCGGGCTCGCCGTCGCCGCGCAGCCAGTCCGCCAGGCCCGGCACCGCGCGGTGCCAGCGCACCTCGTGGTCGCCCGGGCGCACCGAGGTGACGATGCCGTCGTCCCAGACCACGATCGCGTTGTCCCCGGCCATCGCCAGGTAGAGCGCCTCGGCGCCCTCGCGGCGGTAGGACCAGGCCTGCTCGCCGGTCTGCTTGTGGAAGGCCTCCAGGCCGGGGCCCACCCGCAGGTCCAGGTCGGCGGCGCTGAGCGACTCGGAGTTCACCGGCGTCGCCTCGGCGTCCCCCGGTCCCGCCACCCGGTCGCCGAACGGCACCGGCTTGTTCGCGTGGGCCGCAGCTCCGGCCGCAAGGACCAGCATCACCGCCAGGGCAGGCAGGATCGAGCGGGGGGTCAGTACACGCAGCGGCTTCCGGGACACCGCCGGAGCGTACCTTTCGCCGGGCACGCGAGTCAGCCCGGTTACGGGTTGCGCCCGTGCCGCGAACGGCGCGTGGGGCCCCGCGCCCCCCGCCCGCGCGCCCGCCCGCCGACCTGCGCC
>NZ_JBHWCL010000122.1:0-8701 GCF_042735125.1 Kitasatospora sp. NPDC059599
GCACCGCCGTCCGTCCCTGACGGCCGCGTACGGACACCCGTACGCGGCCGTCAGGCGCGCGGCAGGGGCAGTTCGAACCAGACGACCTTGCCCACCGCCTTGCGGGCGGTGCCCCAGCGCTCGGCGAGCTTGGTGACCAGGGTGAGGCCGCGGCCGGTCTCGCCGAGCTGCTCGGCCGGTTCCAGCGAGGGCAGGTTGTGGTTGTCGTCGCTGACCTCGACCAGCAGCTTGTCCACCCGGATCAGCTGGAGCTGGACGCGGTCCCGGGCGACCCGGACCGCGTTCGTCACCAGCTCGCTGACCAGCAGCTCGGTGGTGTCGCTGATCGCCTCCAGGTGCCAGCCGGCCAGCTGCTCGCGGACCAGCGAACGGGCCCGGCGGACCTCGCGGTGGTCCACGGTGAGGTCCCAGGTGGCCACCTCGGAGGGGGCGACCCCGTCGAAGCGGGCCACCAGCAGGGCGACGTCGTCCTTGCGGTCGTCGGTGTGCAGCCGCCGCAGCACCTCGTCGCAGGCCTGCTCGGGGCTCTGCTGCGGGTCGATCAGGTTGCCGCAGAGCGCGGCCAGCCCGGCTCCTATGTCCCCGCCGCGGACCTCGACCAGGCCGTCGGTGCACAGCACCAGCATCGAGCCGTCCGAGACGTCGATGGTCTTGGCGACGAAGGGCACCCCGCCGACGCCGATCGGCGCACCGGCCGGGATCTCCAACAGCTCCCCGGTGCCGTCGGGGTGGACCAGGACGGGCGGGACGTGGCCGGCGCTGGCCAGCTCGCAGGTCCGGTTGATCGGGTCGTAGACCGCGTACAGGCAGGTCGCGAGGTGGTCGTCGCCGAGCTTGTGGGCCAGGTTGTCCAGGTGGCGCAGCAGCTGGCCGGGTGGCAGGTCCAGGGCGGCGAGGGTCTGCATGGCCGTGCGGAAGCGGCCCATCGCGGCCGCCGAGTGGATGCCGTGGCCCATCACGTCGCCGACCACCAGGGCGACCCGGCTGCCGGGCAGCTGGATCGCGTCGAACCAGTCGCCGCCGACCTCGGCCTTGGGGTCGCCGGGCAGGTAGCGGTGGGCGATCTGCACACCGGGGATCTGCGGCGGGCGGGTCGGGATCATCGAGCGCTGCAGGGTGGTGGCGACCCTCGCCTCGGCGCGGTGCAGCCTGGCGTTGTCCAGCGACAGCGCGGCGCGGACGGCGAGCTCCTTGAGGGTCGCCGCGTCACTCTCGTCGAAGGGGGCGCGGTCGGGCAGCCGGAGCAGCTTGAGGATGCCCAGCACGGTGCCCCGGGCGGAGAGCGGGACGACCAGCATCGAGCGGCCGGAGACCACCGGGGCCAGCCGGACGCCGCCGAGCGCGATCGCGTAGTCGACCGCGACGTCCGCGCTGACCACCGGGACCAGCACCGGCTGGTTCAGCTGCAGGGCCATCCCGGGCGGGGTGCGGCGCGGCATGCTGACCAGCGAACCCTCGGTGAGGACGTGCTCCCAGGCGCCGCCGGTCTCGTTGTGGACCAGGGCGACCCGGCGCAGCATGGTGTCGTCGTCCGGGCGGGCGACCGGCAGCTCGGAGTCCGAGATCAGCCCGTCCACCAGGTCCACGCAGGCGAAGTCGGCGACCCGGGGGACCAGCACCTTGCACAGCTCGTGGGCGGTGAAGCCGAGGTCGAGGGTGGTGCCGACCTTGCCGCCGACCTCGTTCAGCAGGGCCAGCTGCTCGCCGGCCTGCCCGTTGGTGAGGAACGGGCCGAGCCGGCCGCTCGGCGGGGGCTCGGCGCTCGCGGGGGCCGGAACCGGGACGGGCGCGGCGGGGGCGTCCGGTGCCCGGTCGGCGCGGGGCGGCGGGTGGCCGTTGGCGGCCGACCCGACGGGGGCTCGGTCGATGGCGGCACCTCCTCCGGTGGGTGGGGGGACCTCCCGGCCGGAGGCCGGCGGGGGGACGGACGGACCGGCGCCGGCCGCGGCACCGCTGACGGCGGCGACCGGCCGGGAGACCGGGAGTTCGGCGGCGTCGTGCCGGTCGGCCCCGCTGTGGTCGGCGTCGTCCCCGGTGGCCTCGCGCTGGGCCGGGAGCGGCGCGGCCGGGCGGCGCCCGGGCGCGGTCTGCTCGGGCTGCGGCGGCGGGCCGACCCGGGCGGCGCGCTGCTGCGGCGTCGGGTAGCGGCGGCCGAGGCCGGCGGCCGCGTGCGCCGTCCCGCTCTGCGCGTCGGCGGGCAGCACCGGCAGCACGGTGACCGCGTCCAGTCGAAGGGCGGGCGGTCCACCGAGTCCGACCGCGGTCAGCATCGCCGCGCGGTGGGCGGCCGGGAGCAGCCGGGCCAAGGGCTCGGGCACCCGGTCGGTGGGCGCGGTGAGCGCCGCGGCCAGCCCGTGGAAGCCGCCCCGGGCGGCGGGTGCGGCGGAGAACGGCAGCAGCCGCTCGCCGATCGCGAGCCGGGGGCCGGCCGTGCGCAGCGGACGGGCGTCGGCGGCCAGCGCGAGCAGCCCGCCGGCCGGGCCGGGCAGCGGGTAGGCCCACCAGAGCACGTCGCGCTGGTGCTCCTCGCGGTCGGTCACGGTCAGCCGGCCGGCCCAGGGGCGGCCGGCTGCGGTCAGCTCGGCGAGGGTGTCGAACGCGTCGCAGGCGCGGCGGACCGAGCACCGGCCGAGCACCCGCGACTCGAAGGCGGGCAGCAGGCCGGAGGCGGGGCGGTCGTGGGCGACCTCGGCGCGGTGGCCGAACAGTTCCTCGGCGGCTCGGCCCCACTGCGCGATCCGGCCGGACCGGTCGACCTGGACGAGGGCGAGCCGGACCAGGGCGGCCACGCCCGCCGGGTGGTCGCCCGGTGCGGGTCCGTCGGCCGCCGGACGCGGTGTGGAGTTGGACTCGGCCACCATGGATTCGGTCTGCTCCCGCCTGGCCGCCACGCCTGGAGGCGGCCGTTCCTCCGGAGGAAGGCACGCTGTGCGGATACCAGCGAAGCACGGACCGGGCCGGGCTTGATACCGAAACGGGGAGATTCCTCAGTTTCGGTTGCGTGTCTCGGGGTGCGCGCCGGTCCGCACCTCCGGTTCACCCGGACGGGGCTTCCGCACGCGGCGGTAGGGTGGCAGGCCGGGCCGCCGGTGCGGCGGACCCGCAGGACGCAGCCGGCCGGACGAGACAGAGGCGAGAAGTGAGCGCGCAGAGCCCCGCCCGCTGGACGGACCCGGAGCAGCAGCAGCTGGAGGAGCGGGTCGCCGCCGCCGAGCTCGCCTGGCTGAGCATGGACGTGGACGTGCAGACGCTGCGCGTCGAGATCGACAACTTCGCCCTGATCCACCATCAGCTGCTCGGCCCGCTGTACGCCCGGCTGGACGAGCTGGACGCGCTGGTCGCCGAGGCGGTAGCGGCCCGCACCGGTCTGCCCGAGGACCTGCGCCGGGCCGCCGAGGCCCGCCGCCAGGTCGAGGAACTGCCCGACCTGGACGCCCTGTTCGACTCCGTGCAGGAGCAGCGGGAGCAGTCCGGCCAGGGGGAGGAGGCGGCCCCGCCGCCGCCCGCCGCGCCGGCCCGGGTGCGGCCCGGCAAGGAGGCCCAGCGGGTCTACCGCGAGCTGGTGCGCCGTGCCCACCCCGACCTCACCACCGACCCGGCCGAGCAGGAACGCCGGGCGGCCTTCCTGGTCCGGGTCAACGAGGCCTACGCGCTCGGGGACGCCGCCGCGCTGGAGGGCCTGTCCGCCGAGTGGTCCACCGCGCCGGAGGCCGCGCCCGCCGTCGACTCCCCCGACCGGTCGGACTGGCTGCACCGGCGGCTGGACTGGCTGACCGACAAGATCGCCCGGACCGCCGCCGAGCAGGTCCGGCTGGAGCAGACCCCGATGGGGCAGCTGCTCGCCCTCGCCCCGCAGGACCCGGACCGGCTGCTGGAGCAGCTCGCCGAGGAGCTGCTGGCCAAGGCCGCCGACCGGCAGGCCGAGCTGGAACGGCTGCTCGGCGCCCGCGGTCCGGTGGACGGCTCCGGGCCGGCGCCGGTGCCGGTGGGCGACAATGGCACGGACCCGACCGACCCGCCTTCCCACGCCCAGGAGAGCCACACGATGTTCGCGCAGATCCCCACCGCCGACGCCGCCGCCGTGCCCGCCGACGCCGCCCTGCTGGACGTGCGCGAGCAGGACGAGTGGGACGCCGGCCACGTGGACGGCGCGCTGCACATCCCGCTCGGCCAGGTGATCGCCCGCCTCGGCGAACTGCCCGAGGAGAAGCTGTACGTGCTCTGCCGGGTCGGCGGCCGCTCCGCGCAGGTCGTCCAGTACCTGGTCCAGCAGGGCCGGGAAGCGGTGAACGTGGACGGCGGGATGTACGCCTGGCAGAGCGCCGGCCGTCCGATGGTGAGCAGCACCGGCCAGGAGGCCTTCGTCCTGTAGGTCCCCGGGCCTCCCGGGCCTCCCGGGCCTCCCGGGTTTCCGGGCCTCCCGGCCCGCCGCGGCCCGTCCCGCCCCGTAGGGCAGGATGGGCGCGCGGGCGCGCCGGTACCGGGCCGGGCACCACCGCCCGCCGACCGGGCTGGGGAGGCCATGACGGAGACGACGGACCGGCCGGCCCGGGGGAGGGCCTGGTCGAGGCCCGCGCAGCTCGTCATCGGCCTCGCGGGGGCGGCACTGATCGGCGGTACCGGGCTGTTCCTCGCCGCGGTGTTCCTGCACGTGGCGCCGGCCAACTCGCTGTCCCGGCAGTACCGGGACGAGATCGACGGCGTGGTCTACCCGGAGTTCGAGCAGAATTGGAAGCTGTTCGCCCCCAACCCGCTGCAGCAGAACGTCAGCCTGGACGCCCAGGTGCGGACCGTCGCGCCCGGCGGGGCGACCAGCACCCGGGACTGGACCGGGCTGACCGCGCGGGACATCGCCGCGATAAGGGGCAACCCGGCGCCCAGCCACGTCGACCAGAACCTGCTGCGCCGGGCCTGGGACTTCTACGACGGCTCGCACGACCCTCAGGACGAGGCGCCGACGACCCCGCGCGGCAAGCTCGCCGAGCAGTACCTGAAGCGGATCGCGCTGCAGCGGATCGGCCGGGACGCGGGCGGCGAGCGGATCCTGGAGATCCGGTTCCGGGTGACCACGACCACCGTCGCGCCGCCGACCTGGAGCGGTGAGGCCGCGCCGCCCGCAGCCAAGGTCCGGGAGCTGCCGTGGTGGCCGGTGGCGGACGAGGACTACCGGGGGCTGCTCGGATGAACGAGGTGTCGGAGCGGGAACCCCGGCCGGAGGGGGCGCCGCCCCCGGCCGGCGCGGTGCTGACGGACGGCGTGGTGCCGGGGCCAGGCGCGGTGCCGGGAGACGGTGTCCCGGGGCAGGCCGGCGCCGGGCAGCCGTCCGTACCCGGGCCGGACCGGCCGGACGCGTCCGCGCCGCGCGGGCCGGGCCCGGCCGAACTGCTCGGACGGGCCGTCGAGGCCTTCACCGGTCGGGTGCTGGGGCGCCACCAGGCCGCGGTGGTGCGGATCGGCTTCGGACTGGTCTGGCTCGCCTACCTGCTGCGCGAGTGGCCCAACCGCCGGGTGCTGTACGGGGACCGTTCCCCCTGGTCGATGGAGCTCGCCGACCGGCTGCTGGGCGACGACGGGGCGTTCACCGTGCTGCCCTGGTTCGACGGGCGGCCCTGGTTCGAACTGGTCTACCACCTGGGGGTGCTGGCGGCCCTCGCCGTGCTGCTGGGCTGGCGGACCAGGGCGAGCACCGTGCTGTTCCTGGTCACCGTGCTGTCGCTGCAGAACCGCGACGTCTTCCTCGGCGACGGCGGCGACAACGTCGTGCACCTGATGGCGGTCTACCTGGTCTTCACCCGCTGCGCCGAGGTCTGGTCGCTGGACGCCCGGCGGGCGCGGACCGGGCGGTCCGGCCGGACCGGGGTGGTGCTCTGGGCCGTGCTCGGGGCCGTCCTGGCGGCCTGTCAGTTCGGCGGCTTCTCCGGCACCGGCCTGACCTGGACCGCCCGGACCTTCCCGTACCTCGGGTGGTCGCCGCTGTTCTGGGGGCTCTGGGCGGTGGCCGGGGTCTGGTGGGTGCTCGGGCGGCTGCACCCGGACGGCGAACCGCGGGCGGTGCTCGACGCGCTGGCCACCATGGTGCACAACTGCGCGATGCTGGTGATCGCCGTCGAGGTGGTGCTGATCTACGCGACGGCCGGCTGGTACAAGGTGCAGGGTTCGCGCTGGCAGGACGGCACCGCGTTGTACTACCCGCTGCACCTGGACTACTTCACCCCCTGGCCCGGGCTGTCCGCGCTGGTCGGTTCGATGCTGCTGCCGGTCTTCCTGATCTCCTACGGAACCGTGGTCCTGCAGGTGGCCTTCCCGTTCACCCTGCTCGACCGGCGGGTCAAGAACGTGCTGCTGGCCGTCATGGTGCTGGAGCACGTGGGGATCGCGGTGGTCCTCGGGCTGCCGGTGTTCTCGCTCGCGATGATCGCGGCGGACGCGGTGTTCCTGCCGACCGGCGCACTGCTGTGGGCGGCGCGGGTGAGCCGGGTCCTCACGAGCCGGATCCGGTGGAGGCCCGCCCCCTAGGATGTCGTTATGTCCTGGTTCGATGCGCTTCGTGACACCGCACGGACCGGGCTCACCCTGGACCGGGCGCTCACCGACCCCAAGCGGGCGATGCGCGGGGCGGTCGCCGTGGCGCTGGTGCTCTTCCCGACGCTCGCGCTCGGCGGGGTCTCGCTCGCCACCTCGGCCGCGATGGGGGCGTTCATCGCCGGCTCGGCCACCTTCCAGCGCAGCTTCCGGCCCCGGGCCAGCCTCGCCGTCGCGGCCGGGACAGGACTCGGGATCAGCACCTTCCTCGGCTACCTGGCGGCCGGCGTCCCCGGCCTGTTCCCGGTGCTGCTCGCGGTGTGGGCCTTCGTCGCCGGGCTGGCCTGGGCGATCGGGCCCACCGCCGGCGTGGTCGCGACCAACACCGTCTCGGTGATGCTGATCGTCGTCCAGCTCCCCGTCAGTGCGGCCGAGGCGCTCGGCCACGGTCTGGTCGCCGCGCTGGGCGGGGTCGTCCAGGCCACCGTCATCACCCTCTGGCCGATCGGGAGTTGGACCGCCCAGCGGGACGCCCTCGCCGACACCTACGCCGAACTGGCCGACTACGCGCGCCGGTTGCGCCAGGACCCGACCGCGCACGTGGACCCGGAACCGTTCATGACCGCCCGGCACGCCTCCGCCGTCACCCCCTGGCAGGACCGCCACCGGCCGGCCGAGCTGCGCGGCCTGCGCGGCCTCGCCGAACGGATCCGGCCCACCCTGGCCGCGCTCGCCGACCCCAAGGTCGGCGCCCCCGGGGAAGGACCGGAACGCGACCGGGCCCGGGAGGTGCTGGCCGCTTCCGCCGAGGTCATGGACGCCCTCGCCCGGGCGATCCGCACCGGCGAGCCGGTCCGGCTCCCCCGGTCCGCGCCCTCGCTCTCCCTCGTCCCGCCGGACGACGCGCCCCGATTGCGGGGAGCCGCCCGGCGGTCCGCCCGCCGCCTGGGCGGACTGCTGCGCAAGGCCGCGGACACCCTGGACCGCGGCGACGAGGACACCATCACCACGCCCGTGGTCGGGGCCGGCGGGGCGCTGTACAAGCCGACGATCGGCCGGATGCTGCCGGTCGCGCTGCGGGCCGTGGGCCGTCAGCTGCAGCCGCGCTCGGCGATCTTCCAGCACGCCGTCCGGCTCACCGGGGTGGTCACCGTCTCCTACCTGCTGGCCCGGCTGGCCGGTTTCCACCACGGCTACTGGGCGCCGATGACCGCCGCGATGGTGATGCGGCCGGACTTCGCGCAGACCTACAGCCGGGGCGTCGCCCGGCTCGCCGGGACGGTCGTCGGGGTCGCCGTCTCCACCCTGGTGGTGCAGCTCGCCCACCCCGGGGAGTGGGTGCTGGCCGCGCTGGCGGTGTGCTGCATCGGCGGGGCGTACCTCGCGTTCCGGACCGGGTACGCGCTGACCACCGTCGGGATCTCGACGTACGTGGTGTTCCTGCTCGGGCTGCAGCAGGGCGACCCGCTGGTGACCGCCGTCGAACGGGTCGGGCTGACGCTGCTCGGCGGGTCGATCGCGCTCGTCACGTACGCGCTGTTCCCGACCTGGCAGACCGCCCGGCTCGGGGAGCGGCTCGCCGAGTGGCTGGCGGCGGCCGGGCGGTACGCGGGGGCGGTGATCGCCTGCTACGAGACGCCGGCCGCGCCGCGCGGACGGGCCGTGCGCAGCGCGCTGCTGGACTCGCGGGAGGCGCGGTCCGAGCTGATCCAGGCGATGCAGCGGGCCGACGCCGAACCGGGGCGGCACGAGTCCGGGCTGGCCGATGTGAGCCGGCGCCAGGTCGACCGGGCCCGCGCGGCGGTCGGGCACCTCGGGCGGGCGGCGGTGCTGCTGGAGGCCCACCTGCCGGCGGCGGACGCCGAACCCGTGGCGGGTACGGCGGAGTACGCGGAGGAGCTGCGGCTGGCCACCGCGCTCGCGGCGGGGGCGCTGCTGACGGGCCGGCCGGTGGAGTTCGGGGCGGTGCGGGACGCGCAGGCGCGGCTGGAGGAGCGGCTGGCGCGGTCGCCGGCGGGGGTGCAGCGGGACGTGGTGCGGGCGGGGAGCCGGCTGGTGGAGCAGGCGCTGCGGGACCTGGAGCGGGCGCTGCGGGGGAGCGCGGAGCCGCGGTAGGCGGGCCGCTGGGCCGGCCGCGCCCCGACCGGGGGTGGGCCGGGCGGGGGGCGGGGCGGGGGGA
>NZ_JBHWCL010000122.1:8711-30494 GCF_042735125.1 Kitasatospora sp. NPDC059599
AGCTCACCAAGTTCACCCGCGACCCGGCCCCACCCCCCGCGCCCGCGGCGGGGGGCCCGCCCAGGGGGGGGCGTCGGGCGGGGGGGGGCGCGGGGCGGGGTCAGGCGCGGTGGGCGGCCTCGATCCAGTTGGCGAACTCGCAGGCGAAGTGCCACTGGTGGCCGGTGGCGAGGTGCTCGGGAGCGGCCTCGGGGAACCGGACGGTGAGGCGGATCCGCAGGCCGTCCGGGGCGTCGGCGAACTCGTGCAGGACGTGCAGGACCTCGGTGCCGTCGGCGAGGGTGCCGGTGCCTCCGATGCGGACCGGGAAGGCGGCGTGGTCGGGGGTGTGCCGGTCGGGGGTGTGCCGGTCGGGGGCGTCGTCGGGGGCGTCGTCGTGGAAGCGGAGGAAGAACCGGGCCGGGCCGGTGCCGATGGTCTCGATGATCTCGACCCGGTCGCCGGTGGAGTCGGCCAGGTAGTGCTCCGGGTTGGCGGCGAGCAGGGCGGTGCGATCGCCGCAGTGCAGGCGGCCCTGCCACCAGGTGAGGAAGCGTTCGGCGTCGATGCCGGTGGCGGTGAGTTCGGTGACGGCGGTGCGCCAGCGGCCGGCGGAGGCGTGTGCCCAGCCGGCCAGGGCGGTGTCGGCGGCGGTCGTGTCGGCGGCGAGCAGCTCGCGCGTCCGGTCGTCGCCGAGGCGCTGCTTGAGCAGGTGCAGGGCGGCGCGGGCGCGGTCGAGTTCCCAGGCGAGGACGGCCTCGCGGGGGTGGGTGGTGCCGTCGATGTCGGTGCGGACGGCCGGTGCGGTGGTCGGCAGTGCGGTGCCGGTGGTCGGCGGCGCGGTGGTGGTCATGGCGGCACTCCTCGGCAATGGGAACCACGATGCGGAGAGATTTTCTCCGCTTCGCTGGCGACGGTAACATAGGAGGAGAAAGTTTCTCCGGTTAGGGAGCAGTGGATGAGGTCCGACGCGGAGCGCAGCCGGCGCAGGATCCTGGACGCCGCCTGCGAGGTGTTCCTGGAGCGGGGCCCGGACGCCCCGCTGGACGCGGTGGTCCGCCGGGCCGGGGTCGGCCCGGCCACCCTCTACCGGCGCTTTCCCGACCGCGAGGCCCTGGTCCGCGCACTGGTCGTCGACCTGCTGACCCGGCTCACCGGGGCCGCCGAGGAGGCGCGGCGGACCGAGGAGGACCCGTACCTGGCGCTGCGCCGCTTCGTGCACGCCGCCGCCGACCTGCGGATGGGCGCCGCGATCGTGGTGCTGCTGGAGCGCCTGGTGGTGGACGGGGAACTGGTGGCGGTCCGCCGCGGCGCGGTGACCGCCGTCGAGGGGCTGCTGCGGGCCGCACAGGAGGCCGGGCGGCTGCGCCGCGACGTCGGGACGGGCGACCTGGTGCTGCTCTGCGTGCGGCTGTCCCGTCCGCTGCCGGGCGGGCTGGCCGCGCTCGACGCGGACGGCTCGCTGGTCCGCCGTCACCTGGACCTCGCCCTGGCCGGGCTGGCCGCCGCACCCGACGGCGTGCCCGGCCGGGCGCTCGGTTTCGACGAGGTGATCGCCGCGGCCGGGCGCCCCGGTGAGCCGGCCCCGGAGCGGGTGGCAGAGTGAGCGGAATGGACGACGAGGTGGTGCGGGCGTGGCGGGCCGTCGAGCGGGAGCCGGGGGCGGTGCTGCTGGACGGGTTCCACGCGCTGAAGCACGCGCTGCGGTTCGGCGGTGACGTCCGGCGGGTGCTGACCGCCGACCGGGCCGCGCTGCTGGCGCTGGCCGCCGAGCTGGCCGCGGACGTGGCCCCGGCGCTGGACGGGCTGGCGGTGGAGCTGCCGGAGGCGGCGCTGCGCGCCCTGGCGCCCCGGCTGCACCCGACCGGGGTGATCGCGCTGGCCGTGCGGCCCTCCCCCGAGGCCAACCTGGCCGCCCTGGACCGGCGGCCGCGCCGGGCACCGGTGGTGCTGCTGGAGAACCCGCGCAACCTGGGCAACGTCGGGGCGGTGATCCGGCTGGCCGCCGGGTTCGGCGCCACGGGCGTGGTGACCACCGGGGACCTCGACCCGTGGCACCCGACCGTACTGCGCGGCAGCGCGGGCCTGCACTTCGCGACCGCCGTCGAGCGGCTGACCCTGCCGCAGCTGCCCGCCGGGCCGCTGTTCGTACTGGACCCGGAGGGCGCGGACATCCGCGACCTGCCGTTCCCGGACGACGCGCTGCTCGCCTTCGGCACCGAGCGGCACGGGGTGTCGGCGGAGCTCAGGGCGCGCGCCGACCAGCTGGTCGCGGTGCCGATGCAGCCCGGGGTGTCCAGCTTCAACCTGGCGACCAGCGTCGCGATGGGCCTCTTCCACTGGATGTCCGGGAAGCGCTGAGGCGCGGTGCGCCCGGCGGGGCACAGCGCCCCGGCGGGGCGGGGGCGTCAGGAGAAGAGCCGGCGCCAGGTGTCCGGCCCGGGGATGCCGTCGGCTTCGCTGCCGCGCCGGCCCCCGGGCGAGCTGGAACGCCTGGGTGGCCCTGCGGTCGGCCTCGCCGGAGGCGCGGGCCGAGGCCGGGGCTGGGGCCGGGTCAGCGCGGGATGGCCGGCGAGTACTCCGGGTCGGTCCAGGTCAGCGGGGTGGCGTCGGCGAGTTCGACCACGCCGGTGACGGCCAGTTCGACCATCCGCTCGGCGCCCGGGGCGGACTGCCGGGCCTGCTCCGACCAGTCGGTGCGGGCCTCGCCGGTGACCAGCAGCGCCCCGCCGGTCTCCCAGTCGGGCAGCAGCAGGCCGGCCCGCGGGTCCAGTTCCAGATTGCCGAGTGTCATGAACATGCTGTTGCCGGGATACTCCGGCCAGCGCAGCCGGTCCGGGGCCACCGCCTCCAGGAAGCCGGGGAAGCCGCCGCGGTGGGAGGCGTCCACGCTGCCGCCCGGCCCGGTGGTGGCGACGAAGAAGGTGTCCGCGGTGGCCGCGGTCAGCCGCTGCGCGGTCGTCAGCCGGGAGCCCGTGGCGACGGCCCGGGGCGGGCCCGCGGCCGGACGGTCCAGCGGGGTGCGGCGCTGGATGTACTTCGGGCAGTTGGAGACCACCTCGTCGGCGCTGATCAGCAGCCCGCCCCGGCCGTCCGGGACGGCGTCGCCGTTGAGCCGCATCCGGCGCCGGCCGGCCGGGTCCAGGGCGATGGTGCCGACCTTGGCGGGGCGGGCCAGCGCCCCGGCCAGCGGATCGTCCCCGGCCGGGCGGGCGGCGACCGACAACGTCCGCTCGTCCGGCGCCCGGAGGAAGCCGGCCGGGCCGGCCAGCTGGGTGGCCCAGACCCGGCCGTCGGGGTCGGCGGCGCCGACGACCAGCATCCGCCGTTCGGTCAGGAAGCGGGCGGCGACCGCCGGGACGGTGCCGCGGATCGACCGTCCGGCGTGGTCGGCGCGTTCGGTCCGGCCGGCCCGGGCCTGGGCGGCCCGCTCGCCGGCGTGGTACGGCGTGCTGGTGGTGGTCATGCCGGTCTCTCCTCCCGGAGGTCGCCCGGACCGGGCGGCGTTCGGACGTGGGCTCGGTCGAGGGCGCGGCCGGGGCCTGGCGGGGCCTGGCCGGGCGCTCGGCGAGGACTTAGAAGAAGCCGCAGGTCGGGGCGCCGGTGGTGGGGGCCGAGGCCTCGGTCGCGTCCACGCCGGTGCGGGTGTAGACCTCCAGCCGGATGCCGTCCGGGTCGGTGAAGAAGATGCCGCCGGAGGCCGAGCCCTCGTTGTGGGGGACGACGCCGTCGTAGGCGAACCCGGCGCCGAGGTCGTGCAGCAGCCGCTCGGTGGCGCGGACCTCGTCGAGGCTCTCGACCTCGAAGGAGAGGTGGTGCAGGCCGGGGTTGGCGGTGGCGAAGCCGCCGGTGCTCTGCTGCCAGAGGGTGACCACCAGGCGGCCGTCGCGGCCGAGCAGGGCGAAGCGGCGGTCGGGGTCGGTGCCCTCGTGGGTGACCTGGAGGCCGAGGACGGCGCGGTAGAAGTCGATCGACCGGGCCAGGTCGGTGACGTTCAGGCCCACGTGGCCGGTCTGCAGGGTGCGGATCGCGGTGGTGCTGGACATGGCTGGTCACTCCCGGGGCCGGTGGTTCCGGTGGGGCCGCTGCCTAACCGGTACTCATGAGATTAGGAGTTAGGTGATGCATCGTCAACCGGTACTGGAGGGATAAGTGGTTAGTTTTTCGGGCGGGCACGCGAAAGCCCCGCCGGACCTGGCGGTCCGACGGGGCGCGGGAGGGGCGGCGGGGGCGGGCCGGGTCAGGCCCACTCCCACCGGATGCCGATGTGGCCCGGCTGCTGGTCCGGGGCCAGGACGTGGGCGCTCGCCGAAGCCCCGATCCACAGCTGCTCGCGGCGGTGGTCGACGTCGGCGCCCGGTTCGCGGTCGTAGCGCTCGCAGTGCGCCGGGACGGCGGCCGGGTCGAAGTGCACCTGCAGCACGTACTCGCGCACCGGGGTGGCGAAGCGGCGGCTGTACTCCAGGGTGGGCCCGCCCGGCGGGATCTCCACCTCGTACTCGAAGACCGTGCTGTCGCCGAGGCCGAGCGGGCGGTCCAGCATCAGCTCGGCGACGGTCAGCCCGACCTCGGGGCGGCGGCGCACCCGGCCCAGCCGGCCGTGCCGCACCGCGGTGATCTCCGGGCAGCCGGTGGCTTCTTCGTCGGCCTTGTGGACGACCAGGCAGCGGCCGACGCCGCCGACGGTGGCGCGCACCACCTGGCGCATCCGCAGCAGGTTGCCGCGCCGCTCGGCGTCCACGTAGTACGAGTCGTGGATGCTCAGGCGCTCCAGCTCGCCGGCCGGCGGGGCGTCCAGCTCCGCGAAGATCGAGGCGATCTCCTGCTCGCCCGGCCAGACGTCCTCCAGTCCGAGGTGCAGGGTGTTGGCCGCGGCGGCCCAGCGGCCGCGTGGGCGGGGCGGGCCGAGCAGGGACGACAGCGCGCTGTGCGGCAGTCCGAGGAGTTCCTCCAGCAGGTGGACGGCGCGCAGCGAGCTGGCCCGCTCGGGCTGGCTCCGGCCGCGCCGCCAGTAACTCAGCGTCGTGACGCTGACCCTGACGCCGCGTTGGGCGAGGGCGGCGCGGATCCGGTCCAGGCTGAGGCCGCTGGCCTCGATGGCCAGGTGCAGGGTGTCCGCGAAGCCGCCGACCGGGGCGAGCCGGCCGGGGTTCGGCGTCGGCGCCGGGGCGGACGCGGGTGCCGGGTTCGGTGCGGGCGGCTGGCCCGCCGCGGGTGCGGGTGGTCCCGGGCGCTCCGTATGCGACCCGACCAGCCGCAGCCGCGCGGCGTCCTGAGGTTGCTGTGCGGCCATGCGGTGACCCTCCCCACCAGGTGAGTTCGGTGGGACCGGACCGACGCCGGGGCGCGCCTCCAGGGGCTTCACCGAGCTTTGGGGAACCCTATGCACGGTCGAGAGGCTACGTCATCAGTCGTGCGTATGACAGTGGTCACGGCAGGTCGACCGGATGATTAGCGATCTTGAAACAGTGTGGAAACACGGACCTTACCGGGCCCGTCGGCCGGGGCGGGGCCGGACGCGACACCGCCGGGGCGGGCCCTGTCGGCGCCGCCCCGGCGGGGGTATCGGTGGTGCCCGCCCGGTAGCACCCGGTGTCACCGGGAGCTACCGGAGGGTGATCAGTTGACGTTCAGCGCGACGTCGTCGACCACGAAGCTGGTCTGCTGGGACGAGTCCTCGGTGCCGGTGAACTTGATCGTCACGGTCTGGCCCGCGAAGGAGGTCAGGTCCAGGGTGCGCTGCACGTAGCCGGCGGCGGCGTTCACGTTGGAGTAGGTCGCCAGCGTGGTGCTGTTCGCCTGGACGGTCAGCTTGTCGTACGCCGTGGAGCCGGTCTCCGCGGTGTCGATGTGCAGCCAGAAGGTCAGCTTCGCGGAGGTGCAGCCGGCCGGGATCGAGACGGTCTGCGACATCGTGTCGGTGTGGGTCGAGCCGTAGCCGTTCATCCAGGCCTTCCAGCTGCCCGAGTGGGCGGCCTGGGAGGAGCTGTTGTCGACCACGCCGCTGGAGGTGGTCCACGGGGCGGCGGTGCCGGTCTCGAAGCCGCCGTTGGCGACCAGCTGGGCGGCGGTGCAGCCGCCGGGCGGCGGGGTGGTGCCGCCGCCGCCACCGAGCAGGGCGGTGGTCAGGGCGTCGGCGACCGGGGAGCCCCAGCCGGTGACCTGGTCGTAGCCGGCCTTGGCGGAGAAGTCCTGGTTGGCGCCGGTGGTCACGTCGTGGAAGACGCTGCCGGAGCTGCTGCTGTTCGCGACCGTGTACAGGCGCGGGCTCGCCTCGCCGAGGACCGGCTGCCCGGCGGCCTTGGCCTTCTGGTTGAACTGGGCCGCGTAGCCGGACCAGAGCGGCGCGGCCGCGCTGGTGCCGCCGTAGACCTGCCAGCCGCCGGCCGTGTAGATCGAGAAGCCGCTCGCCGGGTCGGCGTTGGAGGCGACGTCCGGGACGGTGCGCATGGTGCCGCTGACGCCGGTGCCGGTCTGCCAGCTCGGCTTGGCGAACACGGTGGAGACGCCGCCGCCGGCGGTGCTCCAGGCGCTCTCCGAGGAGTAGGTGTTGCCGCTGCCGACCTTGAGGTTGGTGCCGCCGACACCGGTCTGGTGCGGGCTGGAGGCCGGGAAGTCGACGGCCTTGACGCTCGAACCGCTGGTCGAGCGGGTGCAGTCGCGCGAGCCGTCGTCGCCGGAGGCGGAGAAGATCGAGATGCCCTGGGCGGCGGCCTGCTTGAAGGCGTTGTCGACGGCCGTCATCGAGGAGGCGGTGGTGTCCGGCTCGCAGGAGCCCCACGAGATCGAGATGACCGAGACGCGGTTGTCGGCCACGATCTTGTTGGCCATGTCGATCTCGCCCTGGTCGCTGTTCGGGGCCTCGTAGACCAGCTGGGTGGCCTTGGGTGCCGCGCCGCGCACGATCTCGCTGTCCAGTTCGACCTCGCCCTGGCCCTGGCCGGGGGCGGAGTCGTAGTTGGCGCCGTCCACCGAGACGGTGGAGACGGCCGGGCCGGTCAGGCCGAACTGCGAGTCGTAGGTGGTGAGGTTCGACGACTTGTAGCCGTCGAACTCCCACAGCGCGACCGTGGTGCCGGTGCCGTCGGCGCCGGTCTTGTTCAGGTTGTACGCACCGGTGTACTGCGCCGGGGACATTCCGCTCGGGCTGGCCGTGGCGGCGTTCGGGGTGATCGCGTTCGGCGTGGCCAGGCGGTTCTTGCGCACCGCGTGGTTGTCCAGACCGCTGACGCCCTGGATCACGGCGGCCAGGTCGGACGGGATCGAGGCGGCGGCGTCGTTGGCGAAGAAGGCGCGCTGCAGCTGCGGGTCGACGTACGCGCTCTCGTGCGTGCCGAAGGCCTGCGAGACCTGGGCGGCGGTGCCGTGGGCGTTGACGACCTGGCGGTTGGCGCTCACCTCGGTGACGGTGAGGCCCTGCTGGGCCAGGTAGGCCTTGACCTGGTCGACGGAGGCCTGGGTCGGGCCGAACTGCGCGGTGAACTGCTCCGGCGTCAGGTAGTGGCCGTACTCCGGGGTTCCGGGCGTGGCGACCGCGGTGAGGAAGCGGTCCAGGGCGTCGGCGTTGCGCAGCTTCAGGCTGACGGCCACCGAGATCTGCTGCTCGGCCGGGACGTCGCCCTTCTTCTCCGAGTGGGCGACCGCCGGGTTCACGGTGTTCGGCAGGGCGACGCGCGGGGCGGCGTTGGGGGTGGCGGCCTGTGCGGTGGAGACGCCGAGCGAGACGGCGGTCAGCGGCAGCACGGCTATCGCCGCGGCGAGAGCAAGGGAGCGGGGGCGCAACGGATCCTCCTCTGGCCGGCTGTGGGGGCCGGCAAGGGGTCAGGCGTTCCGGGGTCGAGAACGCTGGCTCGAACATGACAGAACCGGTGTGCGAAGTGGCTCATGATCAAGCAATTCGTTGCTAAAAAACAGTCAAGTGTGGAGGCCGGGAAACTCGGTGATTCCATACAGTGAATGACCGGAATTCACGGCTCGGTCCATACCAATTCACGGCGCGGGGCCCGGACGTAGAATCGGGCCGAACCGAGGGAGGACGATGACCGACGTGAAGGCCGACCCGGGGGACCCGCGGCCGCTGATCGGCGAGCCGCTCGCGCTCGACCTGCTCAACACGCGCTGGGCCGGGACACCCGTCAACGACCTGCTCACCGGGGTCGAAGGCTACGGGATCTGGCTCTCCTCCGCCGGGCTCGGCGACCGCTGCACGGCCGACGACGCGGGACTCGCGGCGATCCGGCAGGCCCGCGAGGCGATCCTGCTGGCGGCCCAGGACGCCCGCGAGCAGGGCGAGTTGGGGGTCGGGGCCCGGGCGGGACTGGACGCGGTGCTGGCGCACGGGCGGATCCGGCGGACGGCCGGACCGGGCGGCGCGACGGACCTGGTCGAGGCCGACCGGCCGGAGTGGCTGGCGCCCTGGCTCGCCGCGGACGACTTCCTCACGCTGCTCGGGCAGGGGGCGCCGCGGGTGAAGCAGTGCGCGCACGAGGCGTGCATTCTGCATTTCTTCGACGCTTCGCAGAACGGGCGTCGGCGGTGGTGCCGGATGGCGGTGTGCGGGAATCGCGCGAAGGCGGCGCGGCACTACGTGAAGGCGCGGGGTTAACGGACGACCGAACGAATGGTCGGGGTCCGGGGGTTCGCCGGGCGGGGGCGCCGCGCGGGGGCCGGTGGTGCCCGTGGTGCCTGTGGGGGTGTCGGCGGCGGCGTCCGGGCGGTGCGGTCCGGGCGGGCGTCGCGGCCCGCCCGGACCGGGCGTCAGGCCGGGCTGCCGAGCCAGGTGGTGAGGGCGGCGCGGAGTTCGCCCTGACCGGGGTCGACGGCGGCCCAGGCGACGTAGCCGTCCGGGCGGATCAGCAGGACGGTGTCGCGCAGCTTGCCGTGCGGGTCGGCGGGGGCGGCCGAGACCATGCGGTCGGCCCAGGGCTCGGCGGCGGCCAGTTCGTCGTTGCTGACGAGGACGAACGCTCCGGCGCGCAGCGCCTCGTAGAGCCGCTCGGGCGCGGCCGGGGCGCCTTCGACGGGCTTGCTGAGGGCGGTCAGCCGCAGGTCCGGGACGCGCTTGCCGACCTGCGGGTGGGCGTCCTTGGGGGCTGGGTAGGAGATGCCGATGCCGGAGACCAGCCGGGCACCGCGTTCGGTGACCAGGTCGAGGTGGCCGCCCAGCGCGGTGAGCGCCCCGCGCAGGGCGCGGGTGGGGGCGGATTCGGCGAGGGCGAGCCGGATCAGCGCGCCGGAGGTGCGCAGGACCGTCTTGCCGACCGGGTGCCGTTCGGTCTGGTAGGTGTCCAGCAGGGCGTCGGTGGCCCGGCCGCGGAGGGCGGCGGCGAGCTTCCAGGAGAGGTTGGCGGCGTCCTGCAGGCCGGTGTTCATGCCCTGGCCGCCGGCCGGGGAGTGGCAGTGGGCGGCGTCGCCGGCCAGGAAGACCCGGCCGGAGCGGTAGTTGGGGGCCTGGCGCTCGTCGCTGTGGAAGGTCGAGCTCCAGCGGACGTCGCGGAGGCCGAAGTCCTCGCCGAGGATGGCCCGGGTGAGGGCGGTGAGCTGCTCGGTCGTGGGGGTGGTGCCGTCCGGGAAGCGCTCGTGGCGGTCCCAGGCGATGATCCGGAACCAGCCGTCGCCGAACGGGGCGATGAAGGCGAAACCGGCCTCGTTGGCGCCGACGGTGATCGCCTCGTCGGGTTCGTGCTCCAGCCGGACGTCGGCCAGGACCACGGAGTCGACCACCGACTCGCCGGGGAACGGGATGCCGAGCAGGTCGCGGACGGCGGAGCGGACGCCGTCGGTGCCGACCGCGTACGCGGCGCGGTGGGTCCCCCCGTCGGCGGTCTCCACGGTCACGCCGTCGGCGTCCTGGCGCAGCCCGGTGACCTCGGCGCCGCGCACCAGGGTGGCGCCGGCCTTCTCCGCGCGCTCCAGGAGCAGCCGTTCGACGTTGTACTGCGGCGTGATCAGGACGAACGGGAAGCGGGTCTGCAGCGAGCCGAGGTCGATGCCGAAGCGGCCGAACATCTTCAGCGCGCCGAGCGGCCGGCCGGTGGCGATCAGGTCGTCGGCGAGGCCCCGGGCGTCCAGCAGCTCCAGGCTGCGGGCGTGCACGGCGAAGGCGCGGGTGAGGTCGGACCCGGCGGCCCGCTTCTCCAGCACGGTGACGCCGACGCCGGCGGCGGCGAGGTCGCCGGCGAGCAGCAGCCCGGTGGGTCCGGCGCCGACGATCAGGACGTCGGTTTCGGTCGTCGGCTTCACGGCCATGTATCAGCTCCCGGTGTTCGGAGGGCGGTTGGACGCCGTTCCCGGCGTTCTCCCAGCCTCCATCATCGCGGGCCCGGCGGGAGCTGTGAACCGCCGGGCCCCGGCGGTGGGTGACCGCCGGGGCCCGGGGGTGCCGGTGGGGCTGCTCAGCGGTGCCGGCGGATCTCCACCGTGCGGAACCGGTTGGCGACGAACGCGCCGTCGCAGTAGGCCGAGTTGGCGGCCGGGTTGGCGCCGGTGCCGTGCAGGTCGGAGAAGGCGGCGGTCTGGTTGGGGTAGACACCGCCGGTCAGGTTGAGCGAGAGCGAGACGCCGGAGTCCAGTGCGGCCTCGACCAGCAGGGCCTCCACCTCGGGCGAGGTGGTGTAGCCGGAGGCGGTCATGGCGCCCTTCTCGCGGACCGTGGTGCGCAGCAGCTCGACGCCGGCGGCGGTGGACTCCACGGCGACGGCGAAGGAGACCGGGCCGAAGCACTCGCTGCGGAAGACCGAGCGGTCGTCCGGCTTGTCGGCGTTCAGCTTGACCAGGGCGGGGGTGCGGACGGTCGCGCCGGGGAAGTCGGGCGAGGTCACCGCGCGCGGGGCGAGGGCGAGTTCGCCGTACTCGCCGCCGGCCGCGGCGGCGGAGCGCTGCAGCACGCCCGGGTTGACCACGGCGCCGAGGATGGCGGCGGCGCGGGCGTCGTCGGAGAGCAGGCCCTCGATCGCGCCGGCGAGGTCGGCGACCACCTCGTCGTAGGTCTTGTCGCCCTGGTCGGTGCTGATGCCGCCGCGCGGGATCAGGACGTTCTGCGGGGTGGTGCACATCTGGCCGCTGTAGAGCGAGAGCGCGAAGGCCAGGTTGCCCAGCATGCCCTTGTAGTCGTCGGTGGAGTCGATGAGGACGGCGTTGACGCCGGCCTTCTCGGTGTACACCTGGGCCTGCTTGGCGTTCTCCTCCAGCCAGTCGCCGAAGGCGGTGGAGCCGGTGTAGTCGATCATCTTGATCTCGGGGCGGACCGCGAGGGTCGCGGCGACGGTGCCGCCGTCGTGCTCGGCGGCCAGGCAGACCAGGTTGGGGTCGTAGCCGGCCTCGGCGAGCACCTCGCGGGCGGTGCGGACGGTCAGCGCGAGCGGCAGCACGGCCCGCGCGTGCGGCTTGACCAGCACCGGGTTGCCGGTGGCCAGCGAGGCGAACAGGCCGGGGTAGCCGTTCCAGGTCGGGAAGGTGTTGCAGCCGATCAGCAGCGCCAGGCCGCGCGGGACGACGGTGAACTCCTTGGTCATCACCAGCGGGTCGCGCTTGCCCTGGGGCTTGGTCCAGTCGGCCCGCGCGGGCAGCCGGGTCTGCTCGGCGTAGGCGTAGGTGACGGCCTCCAGGCCGCGGTCCTGGGCGTGCGGGCCGCCGGCCTGGAAGGCCATGCCGTAGGCCTGGCCGGTGGTGTGCATGACGGCCTGGGCGAACTCGTGGGAGCGGGCGTTGATCCGGTGCAGGATCTCCAGGCAGACGGCGGCGCGCTCCAGCGGGGAGGCGGCGGCCCAGCCGGGGCGGGCGGCGGTGAGCGCGGCGATCAGGGCGTCCGGGTCGGCGTGCGGGTAGGTGATGCCCAGCTCGACGCCGTACGGGGAGGCCTCGCCGCCGACCTGGTCGCCGTCGGTGGGGTGGCCCTCCAGGGCGAAGGGCTTGCCGAGCAGGGCGTCGAAGGCGGCCTTGCCGTCCGCGGGGCCGCTCTCGCCGTACGCCTTGGGGAACTCGGGGTAGGGCGACCAGTAGTCGCGGTCGGCGGCGGCGGCGAGCGCGGCGTCCAGGGTGGCCTGGTGGCGCTCGACCAGCTCGCTGACGAGGGGGTGGGTGACCGCTGCGGACATCTGTGCGCTCCTCAGGGGGGAGGACGGGACACGTCACAGAGTAACCGAACGATCGGTCGGCTCAAGAGGGTGCAGGGGTGGGAATCCGCCGGAACGGACGGAGGGCGCGTCCGTGGCGGACGCGCCCTCCGGGTGCCTGCGGCGGATCCGGGTCTACGGCACGCCCAGCTCGAAGAGCACGTACCCGGCGTACCAGCCGGACGCGAGCGCGCCGGTGCCCAGGACGGTGGCCAGCACCGGCCAGCTCAGCTTGCGCATCGCGATCGCGAGCGCGATGAACAGCGGGAAGGCGGGCAGCAGGTAGCGCGAGGTGTTGCCGAAGATGCCGAGGCTGCCGAGCACCGAGACGATCGTGGCCAGCGTGTAGGCGGTCAGCACCAGCGGCGGACGCAGCCGGATCATCAGCACGATCAGCACCGGCAGGGTGAACACGATCAGGGTCGCCAGCAGGTCCGGCACCGGGAACGCGAAGGGGTAGTCGCTGCGGCCCAGCAGCACGCCGCGGATCGCGTGCCAGGTGCCCTGGCCGCCGTCGAAGTAGTGCAGCCAGGCGTCGTGCTGCAGCCGGAAGTAGCCGCCCCACTCGCCCATCCGCCAGCCCACCCAGCCGACGTAGCCGAGCAGGCCGACCGGGGCCAGCAGGATGGCGGTCAGCGGGCGCAGCACGCCGCTCTCCCGCCGGTACAGCTCGACCAGTGCGGCCAGGCCCACGGCTCCTATCAGGGCCGCCGCGGTCGGCCGGTTGAGCCCCGAGACCAGGGTGATCACCCCGGCCGCGACCCACCGCTTGGTCATCACGCAGTAGCAGGCCCAGGCGGCCAGCGCCACGAAGGTGGAGTCCGAGTAGACCGCCCACTCGGCGCCGGAGCCCGGGGCGATCGCCCAGATCCCGGCCGCGATCACGCCCGTCCGGGCGTCCCCGGTCAGCTTCTCCACCACGGCGTAGATCCCGGCGGCGGCGAACAGCGAGGCCACCACCGAGACCAGCATCCCGGCGCCGTACAGGCCGAAGGGGGTGACCTCCGAGGTCAGCCGCATCAGACCCGGGTAGAGCGGGAAGAAGGCGGCCGAGTTCTGCTCGACGTTGTAGCCCTCCGAGCCCACGATCGGGACCAGCGCCGGGTGGTAGCCGAACTGCGCGACCTGCTGGTACCACCAGCCGTCCCAGCTGGCCAGCACGTCCCAGGGGTTGGCGCCGCCGCCGAACCGGGCCGGCTTCCTGGCGTAGTCGCCGGCGAAGGAGAGCAGCTTCATGAACGCCGTGAAGCCGATCAGCTTGAGCACCGCGTAGCACCACACGGCCGGGCCGAAGCGCACCACCAGTGCCCGGGCCCGCTCCTGCCAGCCGTGCGCCTCCGTCGGCCCCCCGCTGCGCTGCTCGGGCACGTCGGAGGCGACTGCCGGTATTGCGTTCATCAGCCGTGGACCCCAGCCTGCTCTGGACGTGGACGGATCGTCCGCAGAGTCTAGGCCCAGTCCGGCCGGTCTTGCCGGGCCCCGGCTCCCCCGGCTGGTGTGGACCGGAGCGGGCCGGTGCGGACCGGACGGACCCGATCGACTACCGCCTCGGGGGGCCGGGGATACTCGGAGGATGGCCGATCACACCACGCGCACCGCCTACACCGTGGAGTCACTGCTCGCGGTGACCGTCGACGTCTTCAACGAGCGCGGTTACGACGGCACCTCGATGGAGGACCTGTCCCGGGCGGCCGGGATCTCCAAGTCCTCCATCTACCACCACGTCCGCGGCAAGGAGGAGCTGCTGCGGCTGGCGGTCGGACGGGCGCTGGACGGTCTGTTCGCGATCCTGGCCGAGCCGGCGGCGGTCGGCGGTCCGGCGGTGGAACGGCTGGAGCACGTGGTGCGGCGCACCGCGGAGGTGCTGCTGGCGGAGCTGCCGTACGTGACGCTGCTGCTGCGGGTGCGCGGCAACACGGCCACCGAGCAGTGGGCGCTGGAGCGGCGCCGGGACTTCGACCACCAGGTCGCGGAGCTGCTGCGGGCGGCGGTCGCGGACGGGTCGCTGCGGGCGGACGTGGAGCCGCGGCTGGCCACCCGGCTGCTGTTCGGGATGATCAACTCGATCGTGGAGTGGTACCGGCCGGGGCTCAAGGCCGCGGACGGCGTCGCGGACGCGGTGGTGCACCTGGCCTTCGACGGGCTGCGGGCGCGGTAGCCGGTAGCCGGGCGCCGGTCGCCGGTCGCCCGGCGGGATGTCCGGGGGGCGGCGGCGCCCGGGGGCGTCAGGGGGTCTGCGGCGCCGGTGGGCGTCAGGGGGTCTGCGGGTCGGGCGGGACCTGGTCGGTCTCCTCGAAGACCAGCATGGTGCGGGTGCCGAGCACCTGGGGGATGGACTGGATGCGGTTGAGCACGAGCTCCCGCAGGGCCCGGTTGTCGGCGGTGTGCACCAGCAGCAGGACGTCGAAGTCCCCGCCGACCAGGGCGATGTGCGCCACCCCGGGCAGCTCCAGCAGCTGCTCCCGGACCGTGCGCCAGGAGTTCTGGACGATCTTCAGGGTGATGTACGCGGACGCGGCCTGACCTGCCCGTTCGTGGTCCACCCGAGCGGTGAAGCCGCGGATGATGCCGTCCTCGACCATCCTGGAGATCCGGGCGTACGCATTGGCCCGGGACACGTGCACCCGCTCGGCCACCGAGCGGATCGAGGCGCGACCGTCCTGCTGCAGCAGCCGCAGGATCGAACGGTCGACCCGGTCGAGCCTGGACATCTGTTCAGCCGACATGACCCCCCACCCTCACCGATTGGACACCTTGCCACCAGTCGACCGCTGCTCAGGCCGAATGTCCACCACCTTGTCACGCTTCTGGTCAAGATGAACAGACGACCGAACAATCGGTAGGGAGCCCCCGCCACCCCTGGAGGTGCCCCGAGATGACCGTTCTCGACCACAGACACCACACGGGCGTGCCCGGTTGGTCGCCCGGCGCCACCGCCCCGCGCACCGACCCGGCCCCCCTGCTCCCGGACCTCTCCCCCGTCCGGGTGCTCGGCACCCCCGCGCTGGAGAAGTACGACCCGGCGCTGCTGTGCGAGCTCTACCGGCGCCTGGTCGTCGGCCGCCGCTACAACCAGCAGGCGACCACCCTGACCAAGCAGGGCCGCCTCGCCGTCTACCCGGCGTCCACCGGCCAGGAGGCCTGCCAGGTCGCCGCCGCGCTGGTGCTCGGCGAGCGCGACTGGCTGTTCCCCAGCTACCGCGACACCCTCGCCGTGGTCTCCCGGGGCGTCGACCCGCTGGAGGCACTGACCCTGCTGCGCGGCAACGCCCACACCGGCTACGACCCGCGCGCCACCCGCACCGCCCCGCTCTGCACCCCGCTCGCCACCCAGGCTCCGCACGCCGTCGGGCTGGCCCACGCCGCCCGGCTCAGCGGCGAGCCGGCCGTCGCGCTGGCGATGCTCGGCGACGGCGGCACCAGCGAGGGCGACTTCCACGAGGCCCTGAACTTCGCGGCCGTGCTCAACGCGCCGGTGGTCTTCCTGGTGCAGAACAACGGCTACGCGATCTCCGTCCCGCTCAGCGCGCAGTCCGCCGCGCCCAGCCTGGCGCACAAGGCCGTCGGCTACGGCATGCCGGGCCGGCTGGTGGACGGCAACGACGCCCCCGCCGTGCACTCCGTGCTGGCCGAGGCGGTCGAGCGGGCCCGCAGCGGCGGCGGCCCGACCCTGGTCGAGGCGCTGACCTACCGGATCGAGGCGCACACCAACGCCGACGACGCCACCCGCTACCGCACCGAGCCCGAGGTCGCCGCCTGGCGGGAGCACGACCCGATCCTGCTGATGGAGGGCGCGCTGCGCGGACTCGGCGTGCTGGACGACCGGCTCGTGCAGGAGGCGGCCGAGGAGGCGGAGGCGCTCGCCGCCCGGATGCGGGCCGAGTTCCACGCCGATCCGGAACTCGACCCGATGGCGCTGTTCGCCCACGTCTACGCCGAGCCGACCCCGCAGCTGCGGGAGCAGGCCGCCCAGTTGTCCGCCGAGCTGGCCGCCGAGGCCGAGGTGCAGCACTGATGTCCACTGCCGTTTCCTCCCGTACCGCCTCCATGGCGCAGGCGCTCAACTCCGCGCTGCGGGACACCATGCGCGAGGACCCGGCGGTGCACGTCCTCGGCGAGGACGTCGGCGCGCTCGGTGGCGTCTTCCGGATCACCGACGGGCTGACCGCCGAGTTCGGCCCGGACCGCTGTCTGGACACCCCGTTGGCCGAGGCCGGCATCCTCGGTACCGCGATCGGCATGGCGATGTACGGGCTGCGCCCGGTGGTCGAGATGCAGTTCGACGCCTTCGCCTACCCGGCGCTGGAGCAGCTGTTCTCGCACGTCGCCAAGATGCGCAACCGCACGGCGGGCCGGCTGCCGCTGCCGATCACCGTCCGTGTCCCGTACGGCGGCGGCATCGGCGGGGTCGAGCACCACAGCGACGCCTCCGAGGCCTACTACACCAGCACGCCGGGTCTGCACGTGGTCACGCCCGCGACGGTGGCCGACGCGTACGGGCTGCTGCGCGCCTCGATCGCCTCCGACGACCCGGTGGTCTTCCTGGAGCCCAAGCGGCTCTACTGGGGCAAGGCCGAGTTCGACCCGGCGGCCCCGGTCGAGCCGATCGGCCGGGCCGTGCTGCGGCGCCCCGGCACGTCCGCCGTCCTGATCACCTACGGTCCCTCGCTGCCGGTCTGCCTGGAGGCGGCCGAGACGGCGAAGGCCGAGGGCTGGGACCTGGCGGTGCTGGACCTGCGCACCCTGGTGCCGTTCGACGACGAGACGGTCTGCCGGGTGGTGCGCTCGATCGGCCGGGCCGTCGTGGTGCACGAGGCGACCGGCTTCGGCGGCACCGGCGCGGAGATCGCCGCGCGGGTCACCGAGCGCTGCTTCCACCACCTGGCCGCGCCCGTGCTGCGGGTCACCGGCTTCGACATCCCGTACCCGCCGCCGATGCTGGAGCACCACCACCTGCCCGGGGTGGACCGGATCCTGGACGCGGTCGCCCGGCTGCAGTGGGAGGACTGATCGTGATGCCCGTCGTGCGGGAGTTCCGGCTGCCCGACCTCGGTGAGGGACTCACCGGGGCGGAAGTCGTGCGCTGGATGGTCGAGGTCGGCGAGGTCATCGCCGTCGACCAGCCGGTGGTCGAGGTGGAGACCGCCAAGGCCGTGGTGGAGGTGCCCTGCCCGTACGGCGGGGTGGTCACCGCGCGGTACGGCGAGGAGGGCGAGGAGATCGCCGTCGGCGCGGCGCTGGTGACGGTCGCGGTGGCGGCGGCGGACGGGGGTGCCGGAGAGCCGGCCGGGCCCGCCGGTGCGCCTGCGGACCGGCCCTCCGCCGAGGTCGAGCGGCCGCTGGTCGGGTACGGCGTCGCGGAGACCGGCAAGGGCGGTCGGCGGCGCCGGGTCGGGGTGGCCGCCGCGGGTGGCGCCCCGGTCGTGGCCGCCGCCGTGGCTGCCCCGGCTGCCCCGGCTCCGGTGGCGGCCGCTCCGGTCGCGGTGGCGGCCGCCGGTCCGGCCGTCCTGCCGGTGATCTCGCCGCTGGTGCGGCGGCTGGCCCGGGAGCAGGGGGTCGACCTGGCCGCGCTCAGCGGGAGCGGGCCGGACGGACTGATCATGCGGGCGGACGTCGAACGGGCGGTCGCCGCCAGGGTGGCCGCTCCGGCCGTCGCCCGGCCGGTCTCCGCGTCGGTCTCCCCGTCGGCTTCCTCGTCGGCCTCGCCCGTCGGGCCGGAGGTGGTCGTCCCGTTGCGCGGGCTGCGCAAGGCGGTGGCCGAGAAGCTCAGCCGCAGCCACCGGGAGATCCCGGCCGCGACCTGCTGGGTGGACGTCGACGCCACCGAACTGATGGCGCTGCGGCGGCAGTTGAACGCGACGCCGGGCCCGAAGGTGAGCGTGCTGGCGCTGCTGGCCCGGATCTGCACGGTCGCGCTGGCACGCTTCCCCGAACTCAACTCCTCGGTGACCGAGGACGGTTCGGGCATCGTCCGGCATTCGGCGGTGCACCTGGGCTTCGCCGCGCAGGGCGAGCGCGGCCTGGTCGTCCCGGTGGTGCGGGACGCACAGGCCCGCAGCACCGAGCAACTCGGCGAGGAGCTGGCCCGGTTGACCGAGTCGGCGCGGGGTGGCTCGCTCACTCCGGCCGAACTGACCGGCGGCACCTTCACGTTGAACAACTACGGGGTGTTCGGCGTGGACGGGTCCACCCCGATCCTCAACCACCCCGAGGCGGCGATGCTCGGGGTCGGCCGGATCGTCGCCAAGCCCTGGGTCCACCACGGGGAGCTGGCGGTGCGCGAGGTGACGCAGCTGTCGTTCACCTTCGACCACCGGGTCTGCGACGGCGGGACGGCGGGCGGCTTCCTGCGCTTCGTCGCGGACTGCGTGGAGCAGCCGGGGATGCTGCTGCGGCAGCTCTGAGCGCGGCCGCCGCGGACGGCGCGGTTGCCCTGGGTGGACGGGGGGCCACTCAGGGCAACCGCGATCGAGTGAGAGTAGCGCGTTGCCGGGGCGGGTGTCCGGGCTTCGCGTGATTTGTCGGATGAGCAGTTCGGGCGTGCCACGCTGCCTAGGCGTCAGCAGAGACAAGCCAGGTGGTGGCGCAGGCCGGCCGGAGGCGAAACGATTCTCTTGGGTACTCGAAACGTAGCGGTGAAGTCCCGCAGAACTCTCCTGGTCCGCACCGGGCACGGCTCGGCGGGGGTCACCTCCGTCCCGGGCCTGCCGGAGCTCCCGCCCCAGGGGCCGCCGACGCCGGAAGCGCCGGAAGCGACCGTACGGCCGCCGATGCCGCTGGACCCGCCGGACCTGCCGCCGGTGACACCCGCGCAGGCACCCACGGCCGTCCTGCCGCCGGTACCGGGCGCCCGTGGAACGGATGCCCCCGGGTCGGACGCCCGTGGGACGGAACGGCTTCGCCCGGTGATCCCGGCGATGCCGTCCGAACCGCCGGCCGTCCCGGCGCCGGGCCACCTCGCGCCGGGCCACCTCGCGCCGAGCCACCCGGAGGCGGTCTCGGTCACCGGCACCTCGCCGGCCTTCCGCCCGCTGTTCACCGACGCCCCCGGGCTCAACTGGGCCGGACCGGGGGACAGGTGGAGCGACGCCTGGGCCGTGCGGGCGCCGTCGGCGCAGCCCCCGGCCGCGCTCCCGGCGGCCCCGCTGCCGGCCGCGCTGCCCGCCGGGCTCCCCGCCGCCCCCGGGCAGCTGCTCGTCCCCGCCGTCGAACTGCCGCTCACCGCCCGGGACGTCGAGCTGATCCGGGTCAGCCTCGCCGCCGTCGAGCCGGTCGCCGACCGGGCCACCGCGCACTTCTACGCGCTGCTCTTCCTCTACCACCCCGAGGTCCGCTCGCTCTTCCCCGCCGCCATGGACGTCCAGCGCGACCGGCTGTTCCGCGCCCTGCTGTCCGCCGCGCGCGGCGCCGAGGACCCGGTGGCCCTGCGCACCGGACTGGCCGCGCTCGGCCGCGGCCACCGCCGGTACGGCACACTGACCGGCCACTACGCCCCGGTGGGGGAGTGCCTGGTGCAGGCGCTGGCCCGGTACACGGGCGGCCGCTGGGACGCCGACACCGAGCTGGCCTGGCGCCGCGCCTACCGGCTGATCTCCTCGATCATGATCGAGGCCGCCGAGGAGGCCGCCCGCACCTCGCCGCCGTGGTGGCAGGGCGAGGTGGTCCGGCACGAACGCCCCGCCCGGGACGTCGCGGTGATCACCGTCCGTCCGGACCAGGCGTACCCGTTCCGGGCCGGGCAGTACACCAGTCTGGAGACGCCCTGGTGGCCGCGGGTCTGGCGGCACTTCTCCTTCGCCTCCGCCCCGCGCCCGGACGGGCTGCTGACCTTCCACGTCAAGGCCGTCCAGGCGGGCTGGGTGAGCAACGCGCTGGTCCACCGGGCGGTGCCCGGGGACGTCCTGCGGCTGGGCCCGGCGGCCGGTTCGATGACCGTCGACCACACCGTCGGCACGGACCTGCTCTGCCTCGGCGGCGGCACCGGCATCGCGCCGGTCCTCGCCCTGGTCGAGGAGGTCGCCGAGTACGGCGCGCACGGCCGCCGGGTCGAGGTCTTCTACGGTGCGCGCCGCGCCCCCGAGCTGTACGCGCTGGCCGGGCTGCGTGAGCTGGCGCGGGCCAACCCCTGGCTGACGGTCCGGCCGGTGCTGTCCGGTGCCGGTCCGGCCGAGGGCGCGCTGACCGGTGAACTGCCCGAGGTGGTCAGCCGGTTCGGTCCGTGGACGGGCCGGGACGCGGTGCTCAGCGGACCGCCCGCGATGGTGCGCCGGGGTGTCGGGGTGCTGCTGCGCTGCGGAGTGCCGGCCGAGCGGATCCGGCACGACCTGGTCGGCGACCTGGCCGCCGGGTGATCACCCGCGACCGCCCGGGGACCACCCGCGACCGCCGGGTGATCACCTGCGACCGCCCGGGATCACCCGAGGTCGGGCGCGAGCAGCGCGCGGATGCCCTCGATGTTGGCCGCCAGGTACGCCCGCAGCCGGGGCGGCACCACGTTGACCGAGGTGACCCCCTCCCGGGTGAACGGCAGCCGGACCACCTCGTACTCGCCGTTCGGCTCCGTCACCTCCGGCCCGTGCCGCCGGCTGAGGTCCATCGACGCGAGCCGGCAGACGAAGAAGTGCTGCACCTTGACCCCGTGCGGGTGCAGCAGCGTGCCGTCGTCGTGGTGCGTGTGGCTGATGGTGTCGACGAACGCGGGCACCACGTCCACGACCTTGCCGCCGAGTTCCTCGTCCACCTCGCGGTGCAGGGCCTCGACCACCGTGCGGTCACCGCGCTCGACCCCGCCGCCGGGAGTGATCCAGTACGGGTGCGGCGCACCCGGCCGGACCCGCCGGATCAGCACGATCGAGGCCGGGCCGTGCGGGTCGTCCGGGTCCAGCTCCAGCAGGATCGCCCGGGCGGTGCGCTTCACGACCGGGCGCGGTGGCGGGGTTCGGTGTTCGGGGCCCATGGCCACCTCCGGGGCAGGAGCGTTGTGCGGAAGTCTCCCGCGCCGGGAATGCGTCGAAACCCACGGAATGGGTCGAAACGCCGACCCGGTCGGATGCGTCCGTCCGGGGAGCCGTTGTGCTGCAATGGGCGACCACCGGGCGCACGGACGTGGACCGTTCGCACGAAGCCGTCGGGAAACGTCGAAACCGCGTCCGGTCGCCGTCGGACCCAGCGCACCGACCGTCCGGGCAGAACGAGAGGTACTGGCGCCATGCAGCACAGCACAGTCCAGGACCACCTGGTGATGAACCTCGTGGTCTCGCACGAACTCTCCCTCCGCATCATGGTGGACGCGGCGTACGAGGCCGGCGATCCGTACGCCGTCCGGTTCACCTTCCACCTGCCCGGCAACGCCCCGGTCACCTGGTTCTTCGCGCGGGAACTGCTGCTCGACGGGATCGGCGGCCCGGCGGGCGAGGGCGACGTGCACGTCCGCCCGGACGACGCGGATCCGACGGAGGTCCGGGTCGTGCTGCGCTCCCCCGACGGCGATGCGGTGCTGCGGGCCCCGGCGGCGTCGCTGGCCGCCTTCCTGGCGCGCACCGACCGGCTGGTGCCGGTGGGGCGGGAACTCGACGGGCGGGAGCTCGACGCCGAACTCGCGGACATCCTCCGGGGGCGCGAGAACGCGGGCTGAGCGCCCGCGGGGCGTCGCCGACGGGACGGCGAAGGGGCCCGCACCCGGGTGGTCCAC
>NZ_JBHWCL010000123.1:0-30356 GCF_042735125.1 Kitasatospora sp. NPDC059599
GTCCGGTTCCGAGCGGACCGGCCCGCGGGCAGTCTGTGCGGGCCCCTGCCGGGCCCGTCCGGTGTGGGGCCTCAGCCCCGGGGTGCTACTCGCCCAGCGCGGTGCGCGCGTCCACGAAGGCCGCGACGGCGCGCTCGACGTCCTCGGTGGAGTGCGCCGCGGACAGCTGCACCCGGATCCGGGCCTGGCCGTGCGGGACCACCGGGTAGGAGAACCCGATCACGTACACGCCGCGCTCCAGCAGCAGTTCGGCGAGCTTGCCGGCCTTCGCGGCGTCGCCGATCATCACCGGGGCGATGGGGTGGTCGCCGGGCAGGATCTCGAACCCGGCCTCGGTCATCTTCGTGCGGAACAGCGCGGTGTTGGCCGCCAGCCGCTCGCGCAGCTCGTTGGACTGCTCGACCAGGTCGAGCACCTTCAGCGAGGCGGCCGCGATCACCGGGGCCAGCGAGTTGGAGAAGAGGTACGGGCGGGAGCGCTGGCGCAGCAGGGCGACGATCTCCCGGCGGGCGGCGACGTAGCCGCCGGAGGCGCCGCCGAGGGCCTTGCCGAGGGTGCCGGTGATGATGTCCACGCGGTCCATCACGCCGTGCAGCTCGGGGGTGCCGCGGCCGCCCGCGCCGACGAAGCCGACGGCGTGCGAGTCGTCGACCATGACCATGGCGTCGTAGCGGTCGGCCAGGTCGCAGATCTCCTGCAGCGGGGCGACGTAGCCGTCCATGGAGAAGACGCCGTCGGTGACGATCAGGCGGCGGCGGGCGTCCTGGGTGTCCTGGAGCTGCTTCTCCAGGTCGGCCATGTCGCGGTTGGCGTAGCGGTGGCGGCGGGCCTTGCTGAGCCGGATGCCGTCGATGATGCTGGCGTGGTTGAGCGCGTCGGAGATGACGGCGTCGTTGGCGTCGAGCAGGGTCTCGAAGACGCCGCCGTTGGCGTCGAAGCAGGAGGAGTAGAGGATCGTGTCCTCCTGGCCGAGGAACGTCGAGAGGCGGTCCTCCAGCTCCTTGTGGACGTCCTGGGTGCCGCAGATGAAGCGGACCGAGGCCATGCCGTAGCCCCAGCGGTCCAGGGCGTCCTTGGCGGCGGCCAGCACCTCGGGGTGGTCGGCCAGGCCGAGGTAGTTGTTGGCGCAGAAGTTCAGCACCTCGCCCGGCTTGCCGCCGCCGGTGACGGTGACCGCGGCGCTCTGCGGGCTCCCGATCACCCGCTCGGGCTTGAACAGGCCGGCCTCGCGGATCTCGTCGAGGGTGGTGGCGATGTCGGCGCGCACGTTGTCGAACACAACAGGCTCCTTTTGCGTCGGCGGGGTGGCTCAGGCGGTCCAGTCGAGGATGATCTTGCCGCAGTTGCCGCTCGCGGCGTCGTCGAAGGCGGCCTCGAAGTCGGTGGCGGGGTAGCGGCCGGTGATCACCGGGCTGAGGTCCAGGCCGCCCTCCAGCAGCACGGACATCGCGTACCAGGTCTCGAACATCTCTCGGCCGTAGATGCCCTTGATGGTGATCATCGAGGTGACGATCCGCGCCCAGTCGACGGCGAAGTCGTCGGCCGGCAGGCCGAGCATGGCGATCTTCCCGCCGTGCGTCATGTTGGCGATCATCGACTGCATCGCCTCGGGGCGGCCGGACATCTCCAGGCCGACGTCGAAGCCCTCGCGCAGGCCGAGCTTCTGCTGGCCCTCCTCGATGGTGTGCTCGGCGACGTTGAGCGCCAGCGTCACGCCGACCTCGCGGGCCAGGTCGAGGCGGTACGGGGAGACGTCGGTGATCATCACGTTGCGGGCGCCGGCGTGCTTGGCGACGGCGGCGGCCATGATGCCGATCGGGCCGGCGCCGGTGACGAGCACGTCCTCGCCGACGAGCGGGAAGGACAGCGCGGTGTGCACGGCGTTGCCGAAGGGGTCGAAGATCGCGGCCACGTCCAGGTCGACCGGCACCCGGTGCACCCAGACGTTGGAGGCGGGCAGCGCCACGTACTCGGCGAAGGCGCCGTCGCGGTTGACGCCCAGCCCGACGGTGTTGCGGCACAGGTGGCGGCGGCCGGCCAGACAGTTGCGGCACTTGCCGCAGACCAGGTGGCCCTCGCCGCTGACCAGGTCGCCGATCTCGATGTCCGCGACGCCGGCGCCGAGCTCGGCGACCTCGCCGACGAACTCGTGGCCGAGCACCAGCGGGGTCCTGATGGTCTGCTGGGCCCAGCCGTCCCACTTGCGGATGTGCAGGTCGGTGCCGCAGATACCGGTCCGCAGCACCTTGATCAGCACCTCGCCGGGGCCGATCTCGGGCTTCGGGACGTCGATCATCCAGAGGCCGGGCTCGGCCTTCTGCTTGACGAGTGCCTTCACGGGCGGCGGCTCCTGACGTGCGGGTGGGACGGCCTTCGAGGGTCGGGCAGGCCGGGGTGGCCCGGTGGCCGCTCCTGACGGGCGCACTCCGGACAGGCAGCAATCTGCCTGGTGGGAGGGGGTGCGGTCCATCGAGGAATTCTTAAGGGCGGCCACAGCTGGGCTGAACGATCGTGCCCGAGCGGCGGCCGGCGGCGGGTGCGGCGTGCCGGTGCTCACTCGTTCGGCCGAGCGCGGGGCGGCGGTCACGACACCAACCGAGCGGCACACCGGGGTACTTGACAGCGCCCCGCGGGCCGGGCAGCGGCACCCGGCCGGCGGTGGGCCCGTTCGGATCAGCCGCGGGCCCGTTCGGATCAGCCGCGAGCCGACCCGCGCGCGGCCCGGAGGCGGCGGTGCTTACGGTGACGGCGCTCCCCCTCGGCCCCGTGGAGCGGCGCCCCGGCCCCGCGGAGCGACGGCTCCGGGGCCTCCGCCACGGGGCCGTCCGCCCCAGAGAGGCGCTGTCCACACCATGACCGAGACCCGCCGGCCCCGACCGGCCGCCGCCCGCACGACCGCCGCCGCCTTGGCCCTGACCGGCCTGCTCGCCACCGCGGCCTGCTCCGGCGCCGCGAAGCCCGCCCGGCCGGCCGGCGACCCGGCGGTCGCCGCCGAGCCCGCCGCGCTCAGCCCCTCCCCCACCACCTCGGCGACCGTGTCCCCGGGCGCGGTGGTGCCGCTCACCCCGGCCGTCACCGCGCAGTTGGACTCCACGATCCAGCAGGTGCTGGCCCGCACCGCCGTCCCCGGCATCTCGGTCGGGATCCTCACGCCCGGCGGGACGTACCAGAAGTCCTTCGGCATCGCCGACAAGACCACCGGGGCGGCGATGGACCCGGGGCTGTTCTCCCGGATCGGCAGCGAGACCAAGACCTTCACCGCGACCGCGGTGCTGCGGCTGGTGGACCAGGGCAAGGTCAACCTGGACGCCCCGATCTCCGCGTACGTCGACGGCGTCCCCGGCGGCGACGCGATCACCGTCCGCCAGCTCGGCGAGATGCGCAGCGGCCTGTTCCCGTACAGCTCCGACCCGGACTTCGTGAACGCCCTGATCAGCGACCCGAACCGGGTGTTCACCCCGGACCAACTGCTCGCCTACGGCTACAAGCACCCCGCGGTCTTCCCGCCCGGCACCCAGTTCCAGTACAACAACAGCAACTACATCATCCTGGGCAAGCTGATCGAACGGGTCGGCGGGCAGACGGCCGGCGCCTTCCTCCAGGACCAGGTGTTCACCCCGGCCGCCCTCAGCCGGACCAGCTTCCCCGTCGACGGGACCATGCCCGACCCGCACGCCCACGGCTACACCGACCAGACGCCCACCGGCGCGATCGAGGACGCCACCAACTGGAACCCGTCCTGGGCCTGGACCGCCGGCGCCGTCATCACCACCCTCGCCGACCTGGAGAGCTGGGCCAAGACCATGGCCACCGGCGCACTGGTCACGCCCGCCACCCAGGCCGAACGCCTGAAGACGCTGCCGACCGGCGACCCCGGCGTGGGCTACGGCTTCGGGCTGTTCGACAACAACGGGTGGATCGGCCACAACGGCTCGATGCCGGGCTACGAGAGCGTGGCGGTGTACCTGCCGCAGGCCCGGAGCACGCTGGTGATGCTGCTCAACACCGATGTGCTGTACCAGGGTTCGGAGCCGTCCTCGGTGTTCGCGAACGAGATCACCAGGATCATCTCGCCGCGGAACGTCTACTCGCTCCCGCCGGCGACGGCCGCGCCGTCGGCACCCGGCTCGGGTTCGTCCTCGGGGTCGGGTTCGCCCTCGCGCTCGACGTCGGGCCCGGCTTCCGGGTCGGGCTCCCCCTCCCTCCCCGCAGGCAACTCCAGCTCCACCGTGCGGGTTTGACCCCCGCACCCCGTCGACGCCGGGGCCCGGACCGATCAGCCGGTCCGGGCCCGGCGTTCGGCCGGACCCTGCGGATCCCCCGCCCCCCTGAGCCCGGCTCCCCGGCTCCCCGGCTCCCCGGCTCCTCAGATCCCCAGCACCCGGGACAGGTCGTACGACACCGGCTCCTCCAACTGCGCGTAGGTACAGCTCTCCGGCGTGCGGTCCGGCCGCCAGCGGCGGAACTGCGCGGTGTGCCGGAACCGGGTGCCCTCCATGTGGTCGTACGCGACCTCGACCACCCGCTCGGGGCGCAGCGCGATCCACGACAGGTCCTTGCCGCCGGTCCAGCGGCTGACCGCGCCGGGCAGTCGGCCCTCCGCGTGCGCGGCCTCGTCCGCCCAGTCGCCCCAGGGGTGCCGGGAGAGGTCGTCCATCCGCAACGGGGCCAGTTCCTCGGCGAGTTCGCGGCGGCGGGCCATCGAGAAGGCGGCGCAGACGCCGACGTGCTGCAGCCTCCCGTCCGCGTCGTTGATGCCGAGCAGGAGGGAGCCGACCACCGGGCCGCTCTTGTGCTCGCGGTAGCCGGCCACCACGCAGTCGGCGGTGCGCCCGTGCTTGATCTTGAACATGGTCCGCTCCCCCGGCCGGTACGGCTGGTCCAGCGGCTTGGCGACCACCCCGTCCAGCCCGGCGCCCTCGTACTCGGCGAACCAGGTCCGCGCGAGGTCGCGGTCGGTGGCGGCGGGGGCGGTGAACACCGGGTCGGCGGCGTCGGCGAGCGCCGCCTCCAGCGCCGGGCGGCGCGCCGACAGCGGCTCGTCCAGTAGGGAGTCCGTGCCGAGGGCGAGCAGGTCGAAGGCGACGAAGGAGGCCGGGGTCTGCTCGGCGAGCAGCTTCACCCGGCTCGCGGCGGGGTGGATGCGCTCCAGCAGCTCCTCGAAGCGCAGCCGCCCGTCCCGGGCGATCACCACCTCGCCGTCCAGCACGCAGCGCGGCGGCAACTCACGCGTGAAGGCCTCCACCAGTTCGGGGAAGTACCTGGTCAGTGGCTTGCCGGTGCGGCTGCCGAGCTCCACCTCGGCGCCGTCGCGGAACACGATGGCGCGGAAGCCGTCCCACTTGGCCTCGTACTGCATCCCGGGCGGGATGTCGGCCACCGATTTCGCGAGCATCGGGGCCACCGGCGGCATCACGGGCAGGTCCATGCGTCCGATCCTCGCCCGGTTCTCCCCCGGGCGCGCGCCGGACTCCGGGGGCGCGCGGAGCCCCGCGCGCTTAGCGTGAGGGGCATGGGCTCAGCCGTGGAACTGGAAGTCGCCGGGCGCACCGTCCGGCTGTCGAACCCGGACAAGGTGTACTACCCGGAGCGCGGCTTCACCAAGCTGGACGTCGCGCAGTACTACCTGGCCGTCGCCGACGGCGTCCTGCGCGGCCTGCGCGACCGCCCCACCACCCTGCAGCGCTTCCCGGACGGCGTCGACGGCGAGTTCTTCTACCAGAAGCGCGCGCCCAAGGGCCTGCCGGACTGGCTGCCCACCGCCCGGATCGAGTTCCCCAGCGGCCGCTCCGCCGACGAGATCTGCCCCACCGAGCCCGCCGCCGTGCTCTGGGCCGCCAACCTCGGCTGCCTCACCTTCCACCCCTGGCCGGTGCGGCGCGCCGACACCGACCACGTGGACGAGCTGCGCATCGACCTCGACCCGCAGCCCGGCACCGACTTCCACGACGCCGTCCGCGCCGCCCACGAACTGCGCGCCCTGCTGGAGGAGCACGGGCTGCGCGGTTGGCCCAAGTCCTCCGGCGGGCGCGGCCTGCACGTGTACGTGCCGCTGGTACCCGAGTGGACCTTCACCGACGGCCGGCACGCGGTGATCGCCCTCGGCCGCGCGCTGGAGCAGCGGATGCCCGGCAAGGTCACCACCGCCTGGTGGAAGGAGGAGCGCGGCGAACGGATCTTCGTCGACTACAACCAGATGGCCCGCGACCGCACCATCGCCTCCGCCTACTCCCTGCGCGCCCGCCCCCGCGCCACCGCCTCCGCCCCGCTGCGCTGGGACGAGCTCGACGACGCCTCCCCCGAGGACTTCGACCTGCGCACCGTCCCCGCCCGGTTCGCCGAACTCGGCGACCTCAACGCGGAGATGGACGGCCAGGCCTTCCGTCTGGAGGCCCTGCTGGAGCTCTACGACAAGCAGCTCCACGACGAGGGCCTCGGCGAACTCCCCTACCCGCCCGACCACCCCAAGGCCGCGGGCGAACCCACCCGGGTCCAGCCGAGCCGCGCCCGCAGGAAGTAGCCGCGGCATAGGCTGGCGCTCTCGACGAACGGGGGGACCGGATGGACGTGCGGGGACTGGACGGGAAGGGACTGGACGGGCGGGGACTGGCCGAGATCCTGGCGGACGCGGCGGGCGGGGTGTTCCCGCCGCCGGACGGATCGGTGACGGTACTCCCGCAGCCGTCCCCGCGCGAGGCCGGGGTGATCTCCTTCGCCGCCCACGCGGTCGTCTTCACCGACCAGGACCCGGCGTGGGTGCACGACACACTCGCCGCCGACCCGGGCGACCCGCTCTCCGCGCCGCTCTGCCCGCCCTTCCTGACCGCCCTCGCGGCGCGTACCGGCCGGGTGGTCAACAACATCGACCTGCTGTCGGCCGCCGACGCCCTGCCGGGAGAACCGCCGCTGCCGCTCGCCGAGGAACACGACCGCGAGCACCCCCGGGTGGTCCGCGCCCTGCGCTACCGCGATGACGTCCGGGTGTTCACGGCCGACGGCGGCGTCCTGGTCCTCGGCCATGGCGTGGCCGGCCGCTGGGAGTGCGCCGTCGAGGTCGACCCGCACGCCCAGGGCCGCGGCCTCGGCCGCGCCCTCGCCACCGCCGCCCGCCACCTGCTCCCGGAGGGCGGCACCGTCTGGGCCCAGCAGGCCCCCGGCAACGCCCCCAGCGTCCGCGCCTTCCAGGCCGCGGGCTACCGCCCGGTCGGCGCGGAGGCCCTGCTGGTCACGGGCCGACCGTAGGGCCCGCCGGGGCGGCGCTCAGCCGTCCCGCCCGGTCCACAGCACCCGGACCCGGTCGGCCTCGACGTCGTACCCGAGGAACGGCGTCCGGGTGTCGCCCTCGAAGTACATCGGCACCGACTTGCCCAGTCGTCACCCGATCGCGGCCAGGAACCCCCACAGCACGTCGATCCGTTCCTGGCCCTGCAGCTCCCACAGCGAGACGTCGAAGTCGATCTGCTCGTCCGCGAGGAATCGGAAGATCGCGCACACGTCGGCGACCGGCCACACGCGCAGGCTCGGGCACTCCGCGTCGGCCGGGCGCGCCAGCACCGTCCCGGCCGACGGCAGCGGCAGGACGGTGCTCCCCTCGGCGTACTCGTACGACCAGCCGTGCTCCACGACGAGGTCGAGCACGGCCTGCCAGTCCGCCGCCGTGGTGTCGGGGACGTAGACGTCCGGGAGCGTTCCCCCGCCCGAAGGGTCGAGCAGCCACGCGACGTCCTCCCACAGCAGATCCGGCATGCCGCCATCCTGCCCGCCGACGCGCGCCCCGCCGAACGGTTATCCGCGCCGGGCGCCCGCGGGGGCCAGTTCGGCGATGATCCGGACCGCGTCGGCGATCTGCCCGTCGGTCAGGTCGCCCCGGGCGGTCAGGCGCAGCCGGGAGATGCCGTCCGGGACGGACGGGGGGCGGAAGCAGCCGACGGCGAGGCCGGCGCGGCGGCAGTCGGCGGCCCAGGCGACGGCGGCCTCGGGGCCGGGGGCGCGGACGGAGACCACGGCGGCGTCCGGTTCGCAGGCGTGCAGTCCGGCGGCGGTGAGCTGCCGGGCGAGGGTGCGGGCGACCTCGCGGGCGCGTTCGGCACGGGCGGGTTCGGCGCGCAGCAGGCGCAGGGCGGCGAGGGCGGCGCCGGCGGCGGCCGGGGCGAGGCCGGTGTCGAAGATGAAGGTGCGGGCGGTCTCGGTGAGGTGGCGGATCACCCGGGCGGGGCCGAGGACGGCGCCGCCCTGGGAGCCGAGGGACTTGGAGAGGGTCACGGTGGCGACGGTGTCGGGCCGCCCGGCGAGGCCGGCGGCCGCGAGGGCGCCGGTGCCGCCGGGGCCGAGGACGCCCAGGCCGTGGGCGTCGTCGACGAGCAGGGCGGCGCCGTTCGCGCGGACGGCTTCGGACAGGGCGGGCAGCGGGGCGGCGTCGCCGTCCACCGAGAAGACCGAGTCGGTGACGACCAGTGCCCGCCGCTGTGCCCGCGCGGCGAGGACCTCGGCCACGGACGCCGGGTCGCTGTGCGGGGCGCGGTGGACGTCGGCGCGGGAGAGCCGACAGCCGTCGATCAGCGAGGCGTGGTTGTAGGCGTCGGACACGATGAGGGTGTCCGGGTCGGTGAGCGCGGTGAGCGCGGCGAGGTTGGCGGTGTACCCGGAGGAGAACACCAGTGCCGCCTCGGCTCCGCAGAACTCGGCGAGTTCCTGTTCGAGTTCGGTGTGCAGCGCGGTCGTGCCGGTGACCAGCCGTGAGCCGGTGGAGCCGCCGCCCCACCGCAGTGCCGCGTCGGCCGCGGCCCGGGTCACCACCGGGTGCCTGGTGAGCCCCAGGTAGTCGTTCCCGGCGAGGTCGAGCACCGGGTCCTCGGCCGGCCGGCTGCGCAGGGTCCGGGTCAGTCCGGCGTCGGCGCGCAGCGCGGCGGCCTCGTCGAGCCAGTCGAAGACGGTCTCGGGGGCGAGGACGGTGGAATGCGGGTCGGACGCGAGGGGCTGGCTCATGTCCCGCACTGTGGCACGTCGTCGGAAGTGGGATCAATGTGCCACTCAGCACATGATCGGCGCGGGCCCCTGGCCGGTCACCACAACGGAGTCGCCGTGTCCCACCGGCCCCGGGCTTTGCCGGGGGTGGCGGCGAACAGGCAAGATAGCCGGGTGACCCTCCTTGATCTGATGCCGAAGCCCGCCACTCCCGACGCGCTGTATGAGACGTTCGCAGCCTGGGCGGAGGAGCGGGGGATCACGCTGTACCCGGCGCAGGAGGAGGCGCTGATCGAGCTGGTCTCGGGGAACAACGTGATCCTGGCGACGCCGACCGGCTCGGGCAAGAGCCTGGTGGCGGCGGGCGCGCACTTCGCGGCCCTGGCGGAGGGGAAGCGGACGTTCTACACGGCGCCGATCAAGGCGCTGGTGTCGGAGAAGTTCTTCGACCTGGTGAAGATGTTCGGCACCGAGCAGGTCGGCATGATGACCGGCGACGCGAGCGTGAACCCGACCGCGCCGATCATCTGCTGCACGGCCGAGGTGCTCGCCCAGATCGCGCTGCGCGACGGCACCCGGGCGGACATCGGCCAGGTCGTCATGGACGAGTTCCACTTCTACGCCGAGCCGGACCGCGGCTGGGCCTGGCAGATCCCGCTGCTGGAGCTGCCGCAGGCGCAGTTCCTGCTGATGTCGGCGACGCTGGGCGACGTCCGCCGCTTCGAGGAGGACCTGACCCGCCGGACGGGCCGTCCGACCACGGTGGTCCGCAACGCGACCCGCCCGGTGCCGCTGTTCTACGAGTACCGCCGCACCACGATGCACGACACCCTGGAGGAGCTGCTGCAGACCGGCCAGGCGCCGGTCTACGTCGTGCACTTCACCCAGAAGGAGGCGGTGGAGCGGGCGCAGTCGCTGATGAGCATCAACATGTGCTCGAAGGCGGAGAAGGAGGCCATCGCCGACCTGATCGGCGGCTTCCGTTTCACCACCAAGTTCGGCCGCAACCTGTCGCGTTACGTGCGCCACGGCATCGGCGTGCACCACGCGGGCATGCTGCCGAAGTACCGCCGGCTGGTCGAACGCCTCGCCCAGGCGGGCCTGTTGAAGGTGATCTGCGGGACGGACACGCTCGGCGTCGGCGTCAACGTGCCGATCCGCACGGTGCTGTTCACCGCCCTGTCCAAGTACGACGGACAGCGCGTACGCATCCTGCGGGCCCGCGAGTTCCACCAGATCGCCGGGCGGGCCGGGCGGGCCGGCTTCGACACCGTCGGCCAGGTGGTGGCGCAGGCGCCGGAGCACGTGATCGAGAACGACAAGGCGATCGCCAAGGCCGGGGACGATCCGAAGAAGAAGCGCAAGGTGGTGCGCAAGAAGGCCCCGGAGGGCTTCGTCGGCTGGACCGAGGAGACCTTCGACAAGCTGATCGGCGCCGATCCGGAGCCGCTGGTGTCCCGGTTCAAGGTGAGCCACGCGATGCTGCTGTCGGTGATCGGCCGCCCGGGCAACGCGTTCGAGGCGATGCGCAAGCTGCTCACCGACAACCACGAGGACCGGGCCGCGCAGCGCCGGCACATCCGCACCACGATCGCCATCTACCGTTCGCTGCTGGAGGGCGGCGTGGTGGAGCGGCTGCCGGAGCCGGACGCCGAGGGCCGGATCGTGCGGCTCACCCTGGACCTCCAGGAGAACTTCGCGCTCAACCAGCCGCTGTCGACCTTCGCGCTGGCCGCCTTCGAACTCCTCGACCCGACCTCGCCCTCGTACGCGATGGACGTGATCTCCGTCGTCGAGGCGACGCTCGACGACCCGCGCCAGATCCTCGCCGCGCAGCAGAACAAGGCGCGCGGCGAGGCCGTCGGCGAGATGAAGCGGGACGGCATCGAGTACGAGGAGCGGATGGAGCGGCTCCAGGACATCACGTACCCGAAGCCGCTGGAGGAGCTGCTCACCCACGCCTACGAGGTGTACCGCCGGGCGCACCCGTGGATCGGCGACCACCAGCTGCAGCCGAAGTCGGTGGTCCGCGACCTGTACGAGCGGGCGATGACCTTCTCGGACTACGTCGGCTTCTACGAGCTGGCGCGCACCGAGGGCATCGTGCTGCGCTACCTGGCGGGCGCGTTCAAGGCGCTGGAGCAGACCGTCCCCGAGGACGTGAAGACCGACGACCTGAAGGACGTCATCGCCTGGCTGGGCGAGCTGGTCCGCCAGGTCGACTCCAGCCTGCTGGACGAGTGGGAGCAGCTGGCCAACCCGACCGAGCCGCAGGCCGCCGAGGTGCGGCTGGACGACAAGCCGGCGCCGGTCACGGCGAACGCGCGCGCCTTCCGGGTGCTGGTCCGCAACGAGATGTTCCGCCGGGTCGAGCTGTGCGCGCTGGAGCACTACGAGGAACTGGCCGACCTGGACGGCGAGTACGGCTGGGACGCGGACCGCTGGGCGGACGCCATGGACGGGTACTGGGAGGAGTACGACGACCTCGGCACCGGCCCGAACGCGCGCGGCCCGAAGATGCTGATCATCGAGGAGGAGGACTCCGCCTGGCGGGTCCGGCAGATCTTCGACGACCCGGAGGGCGACCACGACTGGGGCATCAGCGCCGAGGTCGACCTGTTCGGCTCGGACGAGGAGGGCCGGGCGGTACTGCGGGTGACCGCGGTGGACCGGCTCGGCGGCTGACGGCTGACGGCTGACGGCTGACGGCTGACGGCTGACGGCTCGCAGAACGCCCGAGGGGGCCCAGAGCACCGGGCCCCCTCGGGCGTTCGTCGCCTCCGCGCGGCGGGTCCGTCACATCACCGGATCCGTCCCGTCACCGGATCCGTCCCGTCGCGGGGTGCGTCACATCCAGGCGAACGGCGCGCCCGCCGCGTACGAGATGGCGCGGGTGGCCTCGTCCAGGCTCTGCTCGGCGCTGGGTGCCGAGCCGGTCGGCGTCGGGGCGGGGGCGGTCGGCGTCGGGGCGGGGGCGGTCGGTGTCGGGGCCGGCGTGCGGCCGTCGCCGGTCCGCGAGCTGGTGACCGTCACGTAGTGCCCGACCACCTCGACCCGGGGGTCGCCGCCGGGCTTGCTGCCGGGGGCCAGGGCGGGGGCCGTGCTGGCGTCCGCGAGGATGAAGGCGACCGATCCGGGCTTGGCCCGCAGGGCCTCGGCGGCCCTGGCGGCGGCGGCCTGGTCGGGGAAGCGCAGCATGGTGACGCTGCTGAGCACCGGGCGGTCCTGGCCGGCGAAGCTGACGGTCAGGTAGGCCTGGCAGCCGCTGTCCTTCAGCGGGTCCTGGGCGCGGTCCTGGAGCGTCTCGGCGCAGTTCTCGCCCTGCCGGGCGCCGTTGCGCCGCGCCTTGTAGCCCGCCACCTCGACCGGCCGCTGGGCGGGGAAGAAGTTGTCGACGTTGAGGTTCTCGGTGTCGACGCGCGGCGGCGGGGTGCCCACCACCGGCGGTGTCCCGGCCGTGTCCCCGGTGGACGGTCCGAGGCCCGGTATGTAGTCGCCGGGCATCGGGCGGGTGATGATCCATCCGCCGACCACGACCACGCCGGCCACGACGATCCAGCCGGCCGCCCGGCGGCGGCTCAGCCGTCGGCCACGGCCACGGCCGGTCCCGGTGCCGGTCTCGGTCCCGGTGCTGCCGTCGTCGCCGGACTCGGCGCCGTTGCCGGACTCGGCGCCGTTGCGGGACTCGGTGCCGTTGCCGGCCTCCGGGCCGGTTCCGGTTCCGCTTCCGGCGGCAGCGCCCTCGCCGGTGCCGGCGCCCTTGGCGTCGGTGCCCTTGGCGTTGGCGCCCTTCGCGTCGGTGCCCTTGGCGTCGGCGCCCTTGGCGTCGCTGCCCTTGGCGTCGGCCCCCTTGGCGTCACTGCCCTTGCCGTCGCTGCCCTTCGCGTCGGCGCCCCCGCCGACCCGCTGCCCTGTCCGGCCTTCCCGGCCCTCTCCCGGAGTCGGGGTGTGCTCCCCCTGCGTGGTCATGGCGCAGATTCTAAGCACCGCGGGGGTGGCCTGGGTCACGGGGTCGGGGGTTGTGGATCACCGGCCGCGGGCCACGTCGACTACTCGCCAGTAACCTTCACCCCGGGTTCACGTCAAGCTCGTGACCAGCGGCGGAGCCGTGACCTTCGACACTGTGGCAATCGGCACATCCTCACACCGATCTTCTGGCGGGTTTGCTCTGGCGCCGCTCGATCACGAGCAGGCAGGATCGCCCCATGGATCTGCTCGATACCCTCACCGCCAAGGGCCTGCGCGGCGACGTCCCGACCCGCGAGGAGGCCCTGGCCGTCCTCGCCACCACCGACGACGAGCTGCTCGACGTGGTCGCCGCGGCCGGCAAGGTGCGCCGCCGCTGGTTCGGCCGCCGGGTCAAGCTCAACTACCTGGTGAACCTCAAGAGCGGGCTCTGCCCGGAGGACTGCTCGTACTGCTCGCAGCGGCTGGGGTCCAAGGCCGAGATCCTCAAGTACACCTGGCTCAAGCCGGACCAGGCCGCCGACGCCGCGCGCGCCGGCGTGGCCGGCGGCGCCAAGCGGGTCTGTCTGGTCGCCAGCGGCCGCGGCCCGACGGACCGCGACATCGACCGGGTCACCGACACCATGGCCGCCATCAAGGACGCCGACCCCGAGGTCGAGATCTGCGTCTGCCTGGGCCTGCTCTCCGACAACCAGGCGGAGCGGCTCAAGGCGGCCGGCGCGGACGCCTACAACCACAACCTCAACACCTCCGAGGGCACCTACGGGACCATCACCAAGACCCACACCTACGCGGACCGGGTCGACACCGTGCAGAAGGCGCACGGCGCGGGCCTGTCCGCCTGCTCCGGCCTGATCGCCGGCATGGGCGAGAGCGACGAGGACCTGGTCGACGTGGTGTTCGCGCTGCGCGAGCTCGGCTCGGACTCCGTCCCGGTGAACTTCCTGATCCCGTTCGAGGGCACCCCGCTCGCCAAGGAGTGGAACCTCACCCCGCAGCGCTGCCTGCGCATCCTCGCGATGGTCCGCTTCGTCAACCCGGACACCGAGGTGCGGATCGCCGGCGGACGCGAGGTGCACCTGCGCACCATGCAGCCGCTCGGCCTGCACATCGCCAACTCCATCTTCCTCGGCGACTACCTGACCAGCGAGGGCCAGGCCGGCCAGACCGACCTCGACATGATCAAGGACGCCGGCTTCGAGGTCGAGGGCGCCGGCGAGGCCACCCTGCCGCGGCACCGCGCCGACGTCGCCGAGGCCGCCCAGGCCGGCGGCGGCTGCGGCACCGCGGCCTCGGCCTGCGGCAGCGGCGGCGGCTGCGGCCCGTGCGGCGGGCACTCCCACGCTCCGGCGGAGACCGCTTCCGCCGAGCCGACCGAGGACACCACCGGATCCGGCGAGTCCGGCGAGTCCGGCGGATCCGGCGACGAACTCCGCAGCGACCTCGTCAAGGTCCGCCGCCGCGGCGCCGGCACCGAACTCGCCCCCAACGCCTGACCCTTCGGATCACTTCGGAGAGATCTCACCATGCCCCAGCTGTCCGCGGACACGCTGCTCACCCTCGACCGCGCCCACGTCTGGCACCCGTACGGGCCGATGCCCGGCACCGCCACCCCGTACGTGGTCGAGTCCGCCTCCGGCGTACGGCTGCGCCTGGCCCACGAGGTCGCGGGCGGGCAACGCGAGCTGGTCGACGGGATGTCGTCCTGGTGGGCGGCGATCCACGGCTACCGGCACCCGGTCCTGGACGGGGCCGTGCGCGAGCAGCTGGGGCGGATGAGCCACGTCATGTTCGGCGGGCTCACCCACGAGCCCGCCGTCCGGCTGGCCGCCACGCTGGTGGAGATCACCCCGGAGCCGCTGCAGCACGTCTTCCTCGCCGACTCGGGTTCGGTCGCCGTCGAGGTCGCGATGAAGATGTGCCTGCAGTACTGGCAGTCCACCGGTCGGCCGCAGAAGCGCCGGCTGCTGACCTGGCGCGGCGGCTACCACGGCGACACCTTCCACCCGATGTCGGTCTGCGACCCGGACGGCGGGATGCACCACCTGTGGGGCGGGGTGCTGCCCGGGCAGCTCTTCGCGCCGCAGCCGCCGGCCGGGTTCGACGCCCCGCTCGACGCCGAGTACGCCGCCCGGTTCGAGGAGTTGATGGCGCGTCACGCCGACGAGCTGGCCGCCGTCATCGTCGAGCCGGTGGTCCAGGGCGCGGGCGGCATGCAGTTCCACTCCCCCGCGTACCTGCGCATGCTGCGCGAACTCTGCGACCGGTACGGGGTGTTGCTGGTCTTCGACGAGATCGCCACCGGATTCGGCCGCAGCGGCGCGCTGTTCGCCGCCGACCACGCGGGCGTCGCGCCGGACGTGATGTGCCTCGGGAAGGCCCTCACCGGCGGCTACCTGACCCTGGCCGCCGCACTGTGCACCGGTGAGATCGCCGACGGGATCAGCCGCGGCGAGATGCCGGTGCTCGCGCACGGCCCGACCTTCATGGGCAACCCGCTGGCCTGCGCCGCCGCCAACGCCTCGCTGGACCTGCTGCTCGGCCAGGACTGGGCGGTGGAGGTCAAGCGCATCGAGGACGGGCTGCGCGGCGGCCTCGCGGCGGCCGCGGACGTCCCCGGCGTGCACGACGTACGGGTCCGGGGCGCCATCGGCGTCGTGCAGCTCGACCACCCGGTGGACGTCCGGGCGGCGACCGAGGCGGCCGCACGGGAGGGCGTCTGGCTGCGCCCCTTCCGGGACCTGATCTACACGATGCCCCCCTATGTGACGGAGGACGAGGACGTGGCACGGATCGCTGCCGCCGTGACCGCCGCGGCGGTGGCGGGATGACCGGCACCACCACCGAGGGGACGGGCGCGCGCATCCTCTTCGTGACGGGCACGAACACGGACGTCGGCAAGACCGTCGCCACCGCCGCCGTCGCCTCGGCCGCGCTGCACAGCGGCCGCAAGGTCGCCGTGCTCAAGCCCGGACAGACCGGTGTCGCCCCGGGCGAGCCCGGCGATGCGGCCGAAGTGGAGCGCCTGGCAGGCGAACTGACGATCCGTGAACTGGTGCGCTACCCGGAGCCGCTGGCCCCCGACACCGCCGCCCGGCGGGCCGGGATGCCGTACCTCTCCCCCGCCGAGGTGGTGGCCGAGGTCGCCGAACTCGCGGCCACGCACGACCTGGTGCTCGTCGAGGGTGCGGGCGGCCTGCTCGTCCGCTACGACGACGAGGGCCGCACCCTCGCCGACCAGGCCCGGGCCGTCCTCGATGCCGGGCTCCCCGCCGAGGTGCTGCTGATCGCCTCCGCCGGACTCGGCACGCTCAACATCGTCTCGCTCACGGCGGAGGCCCTGGCAGCGCGCGAACTCCCGCTCGCGGGCGTCCTCGTCGGCTCCTGGCCCACGGCCCCCGGCCTCGCCGAACGCTGCAACCTCGCCGACCTGCCCCGCTCCGCCGGCGCCCCGCTGCTCGGCGCCCTGCCGGAACGCGCGGGCATGGCCGAGGACTTCGCCGCCCTCGCCCTGGACTCACTGGCACCCGGGCTGGGCGGCCACTGGGACGCGGAGCACTTCGCGCGGGCCCACCGGGCCGAATAGGCCCGGCTTCGCTCGAAGGTGTGATCTCTGCGCCCGAACCATGGGTGCGGCGGGTACGGGCTCAATACGGTTCCTCCCATGACAGACGGGCTGACCATGGACGAGGCCCTGCGGGCCTTGGCCGCCCTGGAGGCGGCGTGGAAGGACGACGACGAGGCGCTGGCCGCCCTGGCGGCGGGCAGCGCCGACGAACCGCCGCTGCCGGCGCTGGTCGCCGCATACGGCGAACACGCGATGGACACACTGATGGCGCTGGCCTTCGGCCTGCGCTCCACCATGAGCGACGAGGAACTCGCCGAGATCTCCGACGCCGTCAGCTCCAACATCGGTGCGCGGATGAGCGCCCTGCTCACCCAGACCCTCAAGGCCTGGGGCACCCTCGCCGCCCCGGACGACTTCGCCGTCACCAAGATCATCGCCCACACCGTGATCGACGCGATGAGGGCCGTCACCGAGGACCCCAACAAGACCGAAGTGCTGCCCCTCCTCGCCACCTTCCGCAGCTACGCCCTCAGCGACGTCTGAGCACCGGATGACTCGGTGCGGGCTTCGAGCCTCCTCGGAGCCCGCACCTTCACATCGGGCCTTTCGCCACGGCGGAGGCCGTCGGCCCGTCCGAATCCCTCACGGGCTGGACGGCCGGCGCCCGCCGAGCGCGGCGCATTCAGGCTCTCCGGGCGTTCGTCCGGCCGGTCAGCCGGTCCGGTCGAGGAGGCTCCGGACCCGGTCGGCGACGATCCCCGGCCGCTCGGCCTGGATGAGGTGGCCGGAGTCCACGGTCTCGAACCGGCCGTCGGGCAGGGACTCGGCCCAGCGCCGCCGGTGCTCGGTCAGGGCGGCGTGGTGCCGGGCCCGGCCCTTCTGCGGCCGGGCGGCCGAGAGCAGGACGGTGGGGCACGTCGGCGGGGCGGGCGGCTCGGCGCGGAAGCGCGGGATGGCCTCGGCCACGGCTGCGATCTCCTTCCGTGTCTGCGCGATGCCCGCCGGGACGAAGTCCTCGGCGAGCATGGCCGCGTAGGTGTCCGCCGGGTAGAGACGCCGGAGGTCACCGCTGGCCAGGCGGGCCGGCAGGCGGTACCGGAAGAGTGCCTGCGTCACCGCCAGCGACCGGTCGACCTTCACCGCGGTCCGGTCGAAGGTGTCGTAGACGGGCGCGCTCTCGGCTGCCGGGTCAAGCAGGAGCAGCCCCCGCAGCCGCCGGCCCAGCCCCTCCACGGCGCGGCGGGCGACCAGCCCGCCCATGCTGTGCGCGACGAGCACGAAGCCGCCGGGGACGACCGCCTCGACCAGCGCGACGAGGTCCGCGGCCAGGTCGTCGATGCTCTGCCGGGCAGCCGTTCGGCCGCTGCGCCCGAAGCCTGCGCGGTCGTAGGCGACCAGTCGCGTCCGGTCCGCCAGCAGGGCGACCACCGGGTCCCAGCAGGTGCGCCCCATTCCCCCTCCCGCCTCGAAGACCACCCGGTCCGTTCCGCTGCCGGACTCCTCCACATGAACGGTCCGGCCGTTCACCTGCACCGCCCGCCCCGCTGCCTGACGCATGCCCCCTCCAAGGCTCGCCGTTTCCACTTTCGATAATAGTATCGAGTATGGAATTGTGAAGCCCATGGACACCACCGACGTTCTTCTCCACCCGGTGCGCCTGCGCGTGGTGCACGCGCTCGCCGGCGGCCGCGAACTGACCACCGCACAGTTGTGCGAGCGCATGCCCGACGTGGCGAAGGTGACCATGTACCGGCACGTCGCCCTGCTCGCCGAGGCGGGCTTCCTGGAGGTGGCCGGCGAGCAGCGGGTGCGCGGCACCGTCGAGCGGCACTACCGGCTGCGCCAGGACCGCCCGGTCGTGGATGCCGACGCCGCCGCCGCCATGACGCCGGACGACCACCGCCGGGGCTTCGCCGCCGCCATGGCCGTGCTCATCGCGGAGTTCAACGCCTACCTCGACCGCGACGGCGCCGACCCGGTGACCGACGCGGTCTCCTACCGCCAGGGCACGCTCTGGCTCAGCCCGGACGAACTCGCCGAGATGACGGCTCAGTTGCGCGCAGTGTTGGGCCCCCGACTGGCCAACCGGCCGGCACCGGGCCGCGCACCCTACCTGCTCAGCCCCATCCACTTCCCGGTCGGTCCGCAGTCCCCCGACGAGGCCCGGCCATGAGGTGACGCCATCGCCCCTGCTCCGCGCCCTCGGGCCGCCTCAGCGTGCCGGCCCGAGCCCCTCCGGGAGGGCGGCCACCACGAGGGCGACGGCTTCCTCCGGCGTCTCGGTACGCGCGACCAACTCGCTGTGGTGCCACACCCCGTACAGCCCCTCGTCGTCCGGGCGAACGGTGTACCCGGTACTCACGCGCCGTTCGACACTGGTGGAGAACCAGAGGTCGAAGTGGCTGTTGACCGGCATCAGCCGACGGAGCGCCGGCTGGGCGTACGCCGCCGCCAGTAGCGCGTGGGCGCGCGGGTGCCGGTTGTACGGCGGCGTGTGGACACGGTCGAGCTTGAGGCACCAGGCCAACTCGACGGCACCGAGCGGCTCCCGCTCGTGGACCAGGGCCCACGGACCGAACCGGATGAACGAGGCTCGCGCCCGGGTCCCTTCGAGTCCCGCGCCGCCCGTCCACGCGGCCGTCGCCCTGGCCACCTTGGCCGGGTCCGAGGTCCGCCCCCAGGCCAGGCGGGTGCCGTGGTCCTTGAGGTCCACCTGGAAGGTCCGCCGCCCCCTGTCGGGCGGGTGCACCACCGCGCGCCGCGCGCCGTCCGCGCCGACGTACTCCGCGAGATGACGCCACGTGCTGTCCGTCGCGGGCAGGGCGAGCCCGAGTTCCTCGGCCGTGCGCCCCAGTACGGCCCGCAGGGCCTCGCCCTCGTCCCAGCCACGCTCGCCAAGCCCCGCCCCCGAGTTCATGAGCCCAGTGTGCCCCGGCCCGCCCGTTCGCACGCGGCCGGGGCCCGTGGAGAGGACTCCGGCCGACGAACCCCGACGTTCCGGTCGGGATCGTTACCTGCGCGGCGCCGTCGCGGCGACCGGCCCGCGGCCCCAGAACGCCCGGTAGAGCAGCATTCCCGCCACACCGATGACGCCGACCGGCAGCATCAGCACCCACGGGAGCAGCACGGACCCCCACCCCACCTGCGCCGGGAACGCCACCGTGGACGGCCGGTGCGGGTTGATCAGCACGGTCCGCACCGCGCCCGTCTCGAGCCCGGCGGGCACGCTGCCCAGGTCGCGGTCGGGCGTGACCTCCCGGCCGTCGGCCAGCGCGAGCACGATCCTGCCCGGCCGTTCCCCCTTCGGGCCCCGGTACTCCGCCGTCACTACCGTGGCCTGTACGCGGCCGGCATCGGCGTAGCGGTAGTGGTAGCGCGCCTGCGCCCCCATCGCCGCCAGGCTCAGCAGGACGAAGCCGCCGAACACGACGAGCCCGATGACCAGCGCCGTTCTGTTGTACAGCGGTATTCCGAGCGCTTTCCGCGCCATGATCCCCCCAGTTGCTCGGGGCCAGAGCATAGACCCCCGTTCGACCCCTCGTCCGGGGGTGGGACTACATCCACCCGACGGCGAAGGCGAATCCGCCCGTCGAGGCGGCGAGGAAGACGAGGACGAACACCAGGCCGCGCGCCGGTGCGGGTTCACCCTCGGGGATCAGGAGGAGCGCGGCACCGGCGATCGCGAGGGAGCCGACGGTGATGAGGCCGGCGGCGACTACGGCCGCATACCTCTGCGGAGGACGACGACCAGCCGCTCGATGACGTCCGGCCGGGCGGCCCCGAGGTCGATCAGGATGACGCCGGTCGATGTGGCCGAGCGCCAGTCGATGCCGAGGGAGGGGAGTTCGACGGCGGCGGCGCTCAGGACGGCCTGGAGGTCGTCGAGAATGTCGGCCGCGGCGCGACGGTCCTCGGCCGTGGTCTTGTCGATCATGCTGCTCATAGGGCATCTCACAGTTCGGAGTCGGTGATCCAACGCGCTTCGGTCTCCCACTCGACGCCGCCGCCGACGGGGCGGAGGAAGGCGAGGCCCTGCTGCCAGCCCATGAAGGCGGCCCAGCGGCCGGAGCGGACGTCGAAGACCCGCTCGCCGACGGACGAGGGGCGGTAGGGCTCGGACGGCGGCGCCACCCGTCGTACGGGCGGCGCCGCCGGGGCGACGGAGTTGGAGGGCATGCGGGCCTCGGGGACGGAATCGCCGCACTGCGCGCAGAGGCAGGGCGGGAAGTTTCGCCGCAGGATCAGGCTTTCACCGGATTGATTGTTCGTCATATCCACTGACCAGTTCCTCTCTGTTGCCAACTCCTCACCAAGAGTGGCCAGTCGTGGCTAGCATCGGAAGAGCTTTCCTTTGACAGCACATGTTGTGGAATCGAGTGATCACCATGACCGAGCAGGTACTTGACCCCACCTCCTCCCCGAACGGGGTCATCGGCGTCCAGCTGCGCCGGTTCCGCAAGGCGAGGGGGCTCACGCAGGTCGAACTCGGCGAGCTGATCAACTACAGCGACTCTCTGATCTCCCTGATCGAGACCGGAGCACGTCCTGCTCCCCTGAACCTCCTCCGGCGGGCTGACAGGGTGCTCGACACCTGTGGAGCGCTTGAACTCCTGTACTGGAGCACGAAGAGCAGCACTCTGATCGGCGGATTCTTCGCCTACATCGAGCACGAAACCAAGGCAACCGCCTTTAAAATCTACGAACTGAACGTCATTCCCGGGCTCCTGCAGACGCGGGCCTATGCCTCGGCGCTCATCAATGCCGCGGCCCAAAGAGGCGAGATCCCCGAGGAAAAGGCCGTCGAACGCCTGAATGTCCGCATGGCGAGGCAGTCCGTGCTGTACCGCGAACCGGCACCCGCCATCCACATCGTCATGGACGAGAGCTGTCTGCGGCCCGTTGGCGGCCCCTCCGTCATGGCCGAACAGCTTGGCCGACTTGAGCGAGTGGCTGCCCTTCCACACGTCATGCTGCAGATCGCGCCGTGCAGCCTCGGCGAACACGTCCCGACAACAATGCAGTTCACGCTGCTGACCAGTCCTGACGAGAAGTGGATGGCCTATCTCGAAACCATCCAACGGGGCTACCTTGAGCGCGACGACGCAGAGCAGATCGGTTCCCTCGCAAGGACTTACGATTGGCTCCAGGCCCAAGCCCTCTCATGTGCGGACTCGATGTCTCTCATCCGCACCCGTCTCAAGGAGCTCCACGCCATGTTCCCCATCACGACGGTCAAGCCCACCTCCTGGTTGAAGTCCTCTTACAGCAACGGTGGGGGCCAGTGCATCGAGGTCGCCCCCGGCATCCCCGGGGTCCTGCCGGTCCGCGACAGCAAGGACCCCGACGGCCCCCAGCTCGCCTTCGGCCCGGAGGCCTGGCGATCGTTCATCGTCGGCGTCAAGGCCGGCGAGTTCGGCACCAGCTGATCCGTCCCGACTGCCCATCAGGGGGAATGCCTTGCCGTTAGCCAGTGATCCGAATCAGCTCAGCTTCGCGTTGCTCGGCGCGCTGCGGGTGCAGCGCGCCGATTCTGCCGTCGAGTTGGGGGCGCCTCGGCAGCGGTCCGTCCTGGTCGCCCTCCTCCTGCGGCCGGACTCCGTCGTCACGGTCGACGAACTGGTCGACGACCTGTGGGGCGACCAGCCGCCCGGCTCGCCCCTCATCACCCTCCGGTCCTACATCTCCCAGCTGCGGAAGCTGTTGGAGCCCGCACGCGACACCCCGACCGTCCTGCTGTCCCAGGCAGGTGGCTACCGGCTGGCGATCGATCCGGACCTCGTCGACCTGGGCCGGGTCAGGCGCCTCCACGATCTGGCCGGACGGTGCTCGGCCGCGCACCCCGAGCGCGCCCGGGACCACTTGAGGGACGCGTTGTCGCTGTGGCACGGCGAACCGTTGCTCGACCTCCCGGGCCCGTTCCTGCGGCGCGAGCGGGAGCGGCTGTCGGAGTTGCGTCTGACGCTCCTGGAGGAGCGCCTCGCCCTGGACGTCGTTCTCGGCGGACCGGCCGACCACCTCCCCGAGTTGGAGTCCCTCGCCGCCGGTCATCCGTTCCGCGAGCGTCTGCAGGGCCTGCTCATCCGCGCGTTGCACCGCCAGGGCCGTGCGCCGGAGGCGCGCGCGGTCTACGACGCGCTGCACGCCCGGCTCGTGGAGCACCTGGGGATCGAGCCCGGCCCTGAACTCGCCGCCCTGCGTGACGGCCTTGACCCGGACCAACTCCCCCCTGCGTTGCCGCACTTCACCGGCCGACAGGAGCACGTCGTCCGCATCGACCGGGCTCTGACCGCGCGGACCGGCCCCGCCCTGCGTCTGGTGTCCGTCACCGGTATGGCGGGGGTCGGGAAGACGGCCCTCGCCGTGCGTGCGGCCCATGCCCTGCGCCCGGAGTTCCCGGACGGCCGGTTGTACGCGGATCTGCGGGGCGCCGACCTGGTGCCCGCCAGTGCGTCCGACATCCTGGCGGACTTCCTGACCGCGCTGGGTGTCCGGCCGTCGGCCGTGCCGAAGGACCTGGCGGGCAGGTCCGCGCTCTTCCGGTCGGCCAGCGCCGGAAGGCGTCTGCTGATCGTCCTGGACAACGCGCGGGACGACGCCCAGGTCCAGCCGCTGCTGCCCGGTTGCCCGGACTGCGCGGTGATCGTCACCAGTCGTACGGTGCTCTACGGCGTGCCGTCGGTCCTGCACGTCGCGCTGGACGTGTTCAGCGAGGACGAGGCGATCGGCCTGCTGGACGCGGTCATCGGTGCCTCCCGAAGGTCTGCTCAGAGCGAGCAGGCCGGGCTGTTGGTCGAGGCCTGCGGCCGGCTGCCGCTGGCCGTGCGGATCGCGGCGGCGCAGCTCGCCGCGACCCCTGGCCGGCCGATCGCCGACCTCGTCCGGCGTCTGGCCGACGACCGTGAGGGGATCGGCGCACTCCGTACCCGGGACGTCGCCGTCGAGCAGGTCTTCGAGCTGGGTCACCGACGGCTCTCCCCGCCGCTGGCAACGGCCTTCCGCATGCTGTCCTGGATCGAGCCGGACATCGGCCTGGCGTCGGCAGCCGCGGTCCTGGGTCTGCCGGAGGACCGGGCGGAGCAGCTCGCCGAGTCACTGGTGGACCAGGCGCTGCTGGAGTCCCTGGGTGCGGGACGCTACCGCTTCCACGACCTGGTGCGTGCCTTCGCCCGCCGGACGTCGCGGCGGCACGACCGGGAGGAACGGGCGGCCGCGCACCGGCGGCTGCTGGCCCTGCTGCTCGGCTGCGCCCGGACGGCCTTCGCGCTCGCCGTTCCCGGTGACCCGGTGGCCGACGTGTTCGGCGCGCCGGCTCCCGACCGGGCCGACCACGCCGACCCCGCCGATCGGGCCGCCCTCGCCGGCCGGGCCGACGCCGCCGACCGCCCGGTCTTCGCGGATCCGGCGGGCGCCCGCCGGTGGGCGCGGGCCGAGACGCCGGGAGCCGTGGCGCTCGCCGCCGCCGTCGCCACCGACGGCCCCACGGCCGCAACAGCCGCAACAGCCGAACTACGGTCCGCCGTCGACCTGTTGATCGCCCTCAGTCCGCTCGGCCTCGGCGCCTTCGGCGGCCGGGCGGAGGAGGCGGCCCGGCTCCTGATCGCCGCGGCGGTCTCCTCCGGCGACCGTTTCACGGAGGGCCGTTCCCGTTTCCTCCTGGGCACGATCCTGCTCTCCCGTGCCAGGCTCGACGAGGCCGACGCGCAGGCACGGCTGGCCGCACGGGCCTGCGAGGAGGCCGGGGACCCGCCGGTGCTCCGGCAGGCCCTCAACGACCTGGGGCTGATCGCGCAGGCCGAGGGCCGGCACGAGGAGGCGATCGCCGCCTTCGACGAGGCGGCGGCGCTGGCCCGGCGGCTCGGCCACCGCTCGGGTGAGGTCGCCAGCACCGCGAACGCGGCACTGTCCCGGATCCGCAGCGGTCACGCGGCCGGGGCGGTGGAGACCTGCCTCCGTCTCCTCGCCGAACCCGGCGGGACCGCCGACGCCGCGATGACCGCCTACGTGCACTACGTCCTCGGCCTCGCCCACCAGGTGCTGGGCCGGCTCGACGACGCCGCCGCCCGGATGCGGTCCTGCATCGGCTGCGCGAACGCCGCCGGGGATCTCGACCGCGAGTCGGCCGCCCGCAGCCGCCTCGCCGACATCCTGCGCCTGCTGGGCCGGGTCGACGAGGCCGTCCGGGAGGCGGAGCAGGCACTGGGCCTGGCGACGAAAGGTGGGCGACAGCGCGAACGCGCTCTCGCCCACCTGGTGTTGGCCAACACCCTGACCGCTCGCGGCGATCACCGCACCGCGCGGGACCACGAAGCGCAGGCACGCTTCCTGCTCGGCCGGCTGAGCGCTCCGGAGTCCGCCGACGCGACGCCGCTGCTGACGGCGCTGGCCACGGCCGACGGTGCGGTCACGGGTGCGGAGTGACGATGAGGCCGGTCCCGTTCCACGCGACCTTGTTCGCCAGGCACTGCACGTCCGCCGAGCCGCCGCAGGCCCCGGCCGGCGGTGCGGTCGGCGAGCCGTGCCGCGCGGGCCCTCCCGCGGCCGCGACGACCACACCCAGCACTGACGCCACGACCACCGCACCGGCGACGACCGCGCGGACAACTACCGTTCGAAACACTTCTGACGCTCCTTGCTCAGGTGGGACAAAGCGTCCGCACCTTCGCAGGAGCCGGTAGACAGCCGGTCAACGCGGCCGGCCGCCGCCGCTGCCCGCCCCGGCCGCCCCGGCCGTCCCGGCCGCCTCAGCGGCCTTCGCGGACCAGGAACGAGCCGGAGTCCCAGCGGAGGCCGGCCGGCCCGCCGGTGGGCCAGTCGTGGCTGAGCCGGCGGCGGTCGCGGCCGAGGGCGCCCAGGTCATGGGGGCGCAGGGTGCCGGCGACCAGGCCGGTGGCCTCGGCGGCGGTGAGCGGCATGACCGTCATGGACCGGGAGTCGTCACCGCCCATCCAGTCGACGAACTCGGTGAAGATCCAGACGAACCGCTGCGAGCAGTCCCGGCAGCGCCGCACGTCGACGGAGAAGTGCGAGCCGTCCACGACCTCGGCCTCGTGCTCGAACCTCTCCCGCTGGCCCCGCCACACCGCCTGCGCGTCCTCGCCGTAGCACTGCGCGCAGCCGAACTCCACCATCGGCCTTCTCATCGGTCGACTCCCCGTTCCGCTGTTCCGCCCGTTCCGTGACTGTTCGACGTCCCCGTCGCGGCCCATGATGCCCGCACCGGCGGCGGACGGCAGCGGTACGCCGATCATCGCCCGGAACTCGTCCCGGCCGTCCGGGGGCCGTCGGCATCCCGCCGCACCACCCGGCGGAAGCCGTCCGGCACCGTGGAGAAACCGGCGCCCACGGCCCCTACGCAGGGCAGACGTGCCCTCGGGCCCGGTCGTGCGGCCCCGGGCGGTGCCCCTGTGGCGAGCCCGCCCCCGGACCCGGTGGGGCCGCCGGGGCCGGTGGGACGGGAACCCCCGGGGAGGAACAATTCACGGCCCGTTTCCACACCGTTCGTGCCCCTGGGACCGACCGCCGGCCGCGCGGTTGACGCCCCGGTCCCGGTCCGGTCCCGGTCCGGGCGCAGACCGGTCCGCGCTCAGGCCGGGACCGGGGGCCGCGGGTTGTCGAGCAGCAGGTCGTGGCCGACCTCGGTGAGGGTGTGGCGGACCTGCTTGCCCTGGCGCTGGGTGACGATCAGGCCGGCCCCGCGCAGCGCGGTGGCGTGGGCGGAGGCGGAGGGCGGGGTGACGCCGAGCTGGTGGGCCAGTTCGGTGGTGGAACAGGGGCTGCCCGCGATGGCGCGCAGGACCCGGGCCCGGGCGGGGCCGAGGACGGCGGCGAGGCCGTCGGCGGCCGTGGGACGGGGCTGCGGCTCGGCCGGCGGGGCGCCGACCGGGTGCATCAGCAGGCTCTGGCGGTCCTGGCCGACCAGCAGGCCGATGCCGTGCTGGAGGAAGTAGTTGGGCCGCAGCTCCAGGCCCCGGCCGCCCAGGTCGAAGGTGCCCTCCTGGTCGGCGAGGGTGCACTCCAGCACCCCCTCGTCCCGCCAGACCGCGTTCGGGTGCAGCGAGTCGAGCATCGTGCCGAGCCCGGAGCGGGCGGCGGTACGGGACCGGGCGGCGATGTCGGCCTCCAGGGCGCGGCGGATCTCGGGCCAGTCCGGGGCGAGGCAGGAGCGGAACAGGGCCCAGGCGCCGTCGCTGACCTCGCGCAGGCCGCGGCTGCCGTCGTCGAGCAACCGGGCGAGGGCGTCGGGGAGTCCGGCCGCGCCGCCGAACGCCGCGAGGTCCTCCTCGACGGCGTGCTGCGGTACGGCGAGGACCGCGTCGAGTTCGTCGGTCAGCTGCCGGCGGACGGCGTCGAGGTCGGCCGCCATGAAGCTGGGGACGCCGAGCGCACTGGCGTTGACGAGGTCGAGGAAGCGTCCGGCCCGGTACGGCACGTTCCGACGGACTCCGCGCCACCAGCGTTCACTGCGCAGCCCGACGCACTGGTGCACGCCCAGCCGGGCCGCGCCGGCCATCAGGTGGTCGAGCGGTGAGACGACGAACCGGGTCCTCGCGAGGTCCGCGACCCCGAACCTCAGTGTGATCACGAACCCTCCCCCGGCTCCCCGCAGCCGCCGTGACCTGGCGCTCTCTTGACCTTTAGGCCCTGAGGCTAATGCATGGCCACCCGGCCGCGGCAGTTGGCATGCTCTCCCGGGTCGGCACGGCGGAGCCCCGTTCCGGCCCCCACCACGAGGGGAGTGGGGGCCGGGGCGCCATCCCCGCGTGTCGGCGGGGGGCGCCACCCCGAACGTTCGGCAAACCGAACGTCGCCCCTCGGCTGCCCTCGACCTCCCTCGCCCGCCCGTGCCCGTCAGTGCTCGGGGCGGAGCGCCGGCCCCAGCGCCGGGCGGGGCACCGCCGACAGGGCGCGTCCGTCCGCCGGGCTCACCGCGTCGGCCGGGTCCACCGCGTCCACCGGGCCGGCCAGGTGCAGCCGCTGCTCCGCGCGGTACTGCAGCAGGAGCACCGAGCGGACCGGCTCACCGCCCACGGCGGTGTAGGAGTGCGGCAACGAGGCGTCGAAGCCGACGTAGTCCCCGGGGCCGAGTTCCAGTTCCCGGCGGCCCGCCCGGACCCGCAGCCGGCCGGCCTGGACGATGGTGTGCTCGGTGCCGATGTGACCGGCGGAGATCTGGGTGCCGTCGGTGCGCACCTGCTGGTCGTAGACCTCGAACACCACGTCCCCGGACTCGATCCGGCGCAGCGGGCGCAGGTCGACGCCCCGGCCGCTCAGCACCTCCGCGTCGGCCGCCCGCACCACCGTGACCTCCTCGGCGGGCTGCGCCTCCACCAGGTCGGAGATCGGCACGCCCAGCACCCGGGACAGTCCGAGCACGGTCTCCAGGGTCGGGTTGCCGGCCCCCGACTCCAGCTGGGAGAGCGTGGCCTTGCCGATCCCGGCCCGCCGGGACAGCTCGGACAGCGACAGCCCGCGTTGCGCCCGCGCCCGCTTGAGGTTGGCCGCCAGGACGCTGCGGACGCTCGCCTCACCACGAACGGACTCGTCACCACGAACGGAGTCGTCACCGCGAACGGACTCCTCACCGCGCCCGGGGTCCGCGCCCCGGACGAATTCCTCGGCGTCGTTCACGCTGGACCTCTTCTCTCCCGGCACCTGTTCGATATACCGTACGGGACGCATGCCGACGGACGGGGCAGCGTAGCGAAGCGCGTCGCATCCACCACCCTCACCAGGAGACCGTAGTGACCGAGCCCGCCGACACCATCAAGTACCGGAAGAACGGCCTCACCCGCGGCGTCACGGACGAACTCGCGGCGAACATGAAGCAGGGCTGGGCCGACACCGAGCGCACCGCCCTGGAGCCGGTCCCGCAGGCCGCGCACACCGCCCGCCGACGCGCCGAACTGTCCGCCGCGTTCCCCGGCGAGCTGCTGGTGGTCCCGTCCGGCAACCCCAAGGTGCGGGCCAACGACACCGACTACCCGTTCCGCCCGTCCTCCGACTACGCCTACCTGACGGGCGACCAGTCCCAGGACGCCGTGCTGGTGCTGCGGCCGACCGGGGCGAGCGGCCACGACGCCGTCCTCTACCTGCGCGACCGCTCCGAGGTCGACAACGGCGAGTTCTGGCTGGACACCCACGGCGAGCTGTGGGACGGCCGCCGCAACAGCCTCGCCGAGAGCGAGCAGCTGCTCGGCCTGCCCTGCCGGGACGTCCGCGGCGTGCACGCCGACCTGCGCGCGGCCGACGGCCCGGCGCGGGTGCTGCGCCGCCACGACGCGGGCGTGGAGGCGGCCCTCGACGGCCGGGCGGTCGCCGAGCGGGACGAGGAGTTCGAGGTCTTCCTGTCCGGACTGCGCCTGGTGAAGGACGAGTTCGAGGTCGCCGAGCTGCGCTTCGCCTGCGCGGCGACCGCCCGGGGATTCGAGGACGTGGTGCGCGTCCTCGGCACCGACACCGACACGGCGGAGCGGCTGATCGAGGGCACCTTCTTCGTCCGCGCCCGGGTCGAGGGCAACGACGTCGGGTACGGCACGATCGCCGCGGCCGGCCCGCACGCCACCACCATGCACTGGGTGCGCAACGACGGCCACGCCAGGCCGGGCGACCTCCTGCTGCTCGACGCGGGCGTGGAGACCAACCACCTCTACACCGCCGACATCACCCGCACCCTGCCGGTCAGCGGCCGCTTCACCGACCTGCAACGCAAGGTCTACGACGCCGTGTTCGCGGCGCAGGAGGCCGGCATCGCCGCGGTGCGGCCGGGCGCGGACTTCCGCGACTTCCACCGCGCCGCCCAGCGCGAACTCGCCGAACACCTCACCTCCTGGGGCCTGTTCGGCGACCTGACCGCCGACAAGGTGTACGAGCTGGGCCTGCACCGCCGCTTCACCCTGGCCGGCACCGGCCACATGCTGGGCATCGACGTCCACGACTGCGCCCACTCCCTCACCGAGATCCACGTGGACGGCCCGCTGAAGCCGGGCATGGTGCTCACCGTCGAGCCGGGCATCTACTTCCAGCAGAACGACCTGACGGTCCCGGAGGAGTACCGCGGCATCGGCGTGCGGATCGAGGACGACATCCTGGTCACCGAGGACGGCAACGAGAACCTTTCCGCTGCCCTCCCCCGCCGCTCGGACGAGGTCGAGGCCTGGCTGGCCGGCCTGCGCGGCTGACGGCGGCGCCGGGCGGCCGTCCGACCGGCGGCGGCCGCCCGGGCCGGGACCGGGACCGGGACCGGGACCGGCGGCAGAAGCGCCGACGGGCGGGAGGCGGCAGCGGCCGGGTGCGGGTCAGCTCTCCAGCGGCTTGACCCACCGGCTCCACTGCGGCTCGGGCGCGTACCCGGCGGCCTGCCAGGTGCGGTGGCCGAGCGCGTTGTCGTCCAGCACCATGGCGTCGGCGCGGCGCCCGCCGAGCGCGGCGAAGCGCTCCTCCGCGGCGGCCAGCAGGGCGGCGCCGATGCCGCGGCGGCGGTGCTCGGGGTCGACGGCGAGGCGGTAGAGGTGGCAGCGCCAGCCGTCCCAGCCGGCGATCACGGTGCCGAGGAGGGTCCGCGGGTCGTCGGCCGGGGTGGCGACGATCAGGCACGCGGGGTCGCGGGCGAGCAGCGCGGCCACGCCCGCCTCGTCGTCCGTGATGCTGGCGCCCTTGGCGGCCCGGGCCCAGAGGGCGAGCAGGGCGGGGATCTCGTCGGGGGTGGCGGGGCGCAGGGCGATCTGTTCGGTCATGCGAGCCTGTCTAGCAGCGGGCCCGCTGCCGCCACCGGGAATTCCACTCCCCGGACGGCCCGCACCCGGACGGCCCGCACCGCGAACGGCGGCGCCGCCCCCCCCGGCCCCGCCAGCCGGCGGAG